>VSNB01000067.1 GCA_009774055.1 Clostridiales bacterium | reverse complement strand
TGACAATCCCGCCTCCCTTGGGGCCCCCCCCCCCCCCGCCCCCCCCCCCCCCCCGGCCCTATTTCCCCGGCCGCAGCCGCACGGTGACGATGATTGCAGAAGCCTCCTCCGCCTCTCCGCCGGACAGGCTCAACTCCGCGCTGTCCACCGCCATGTCCGCCGGTTCCCATTCAATGGTGACATCCTCCGGCGCCGCGGAATGAAAGGATATGGTCAGCCTGGCGGCGGCAGGCCCCTCCCGCCTCGAAAGCGGCAGGCCCCCGCACCCCGCAAGGAGCAGCAGCCCCAGCGTCAAGCTCAGAAACCGAATTCGTCTGCTGCGCATCATATTCCCATCCTCCCAGCCGTATAGATTTGAAATCCCGGTTTTTCTCATTATATATACTACAAGTCCTTTTGTAAAGAGAAATAAATCTTAATTTTCCGCATTTCCCGACTATACTGGATTTATACTATATGCAGAGCTGGGGGTGAAGGTGTGGACTATTTAAGCTGGATTCCGGAGCGGATCGCGGAACTGCGGACGCAGCGGAACGTTTCCGCCCGGGATATGAGCCTGTCGCTGGGCCAGAGCGAGAGCTATATCAACAAGATCGAAAACCGCCGGACGCTGCCCTCCATGGCGGGATTTCTGTATATCTGCGAATACCTTGACGTAACGCCCAGGGAATTTTTTGACGCGGACGTCCTTTCGCCCCGCGGCGCAAAGGATCTCACGCGGGAGCTGCAGAAGCTCACGCCCCTCCAGGCGGAGCATATTCTGCAGGTAATCCGCGACCTGGGGGAAAAGGGATAACGGGCAGGACAGCCGGCCCATTTGCCTCTTGCGCTCCCGGAAAAATATGCTATAATATGATAGGTGGTTTGTATGCCGCAGCCGCCCGTTTGTTATCGCTTCTGATGAAAGGAGAACCCGTGTGAGAGATTATGTGATTCTGACCGACAGCTGCAGCGACCTGCCGGCCGATCTGGTATCTGAGCTGGAGCTCGACGTCCTGCCCCTCAGCTTCGTGATGGAGGGCAGGGAATATTTTAATTATCCGGACAACCGGGATATTGATCCCAAGGATTTCTATAACAAAATGCGCAGCGGCGCGCTGGGCACTACCTCCGCCATCAACGTGGCGGTGTTTGCCGAAACCATGACCGCTCTGGTCGGACAGGGAAAGGATATCCTGTGCATCTCCTTCTCCTCCGCCCTTTCCACTACTTACCAGTCCGCCCGCATTGCGGCGGAGGACGTGATGGCAGCCCATCCCGGCAGCAAGATCCTGTTGTGCGACAGCCGGGCGGCTTCCCTGGGCCAGGGCCTGCTGGTCTACCTGGCCGTACTGGAAAAGCGGAAGGGCAGGACGCTGGAGGAGCTCCGCGACTTTGTGGAGGAGCGGAAAAGCCATATCAGCCACTGGTTTACTGTGGACGATCTGTATCACCTGAAGCGGGGCGGGCGGGTATCCGCTGCCGCAGCCCTGTTCGGCACCATGCTGCAAATGAAGCCGGTGCTCCACGTAGACGATGAGGGCCGCTTGATCCCTGTCAGCAAGGTCCGGGGCCGGAAGGCATCCGTCAACGCCCTGCTGGAGAAAATGGACGAGCTGGTGGACGATCCCTCGGTGGTGTTCATCAGCCACGGCGACTGCTTCGACGAGGTCCATGCGCTGGGCGAAGCGATCAAGGCCAAATATCCGGTGGACAAGCTGGTGATCAATTACGTAGGCCCGGTGATCGGCAACCATACCGGCGCGGGCGTGATCGCGCTGTTCTTCCAGGGAAAGCACAAGTAAGCATTGATGAAAATTTACGGTTTCGTGCAGGACTCCATTGTGGACGGGCCCGGCTTCCGTTTTGCCTGCTTCGTCCAGGGCTGTCCCCACCATTGCCCCGGCTGCCACAACCCGGACAGCCACGACCCGGACGGCGGAAGGGAAATGACGGTGGAGGAGGTGTCCGGGGAGCTGCTGAAAAACCCCCTCACCGACGGCCTCACCCTCTCCGGGGGCGATCCCTTCGCCCAGCCGGAGTCCTGTCTGGCACTGGCGAAAATTGCCCATGCCCACCATCTGAACGTGTGGGCCTACTCCGGCTGGACCTTCGAATATCTGCGGGACCAGGGCACGGAGGCGCAGAAGGCCCTTTTGTCGGAGCTGGACGTGCTCATCGACGGTCCCTTCCTGCTGGAGCAGCGGACCCTCTCCCTCCCCTGGCGGGGCAGCCGGAACCAGCGGGTTATTGACGTGCCCGCCTCCCTGGCCGCCGGCGGGGCGGTCGTCCGGCCGGACTGACCGTCTTTTGAAAATTTTTAGAGAGATCATTCAGAACCTGTATGCACGATTCAAGGACACCGCGCAGGCGGCGCTTTGGACCACGCATACAGGTTCTTTTACTCGCAGTTTTTCTTTCTCTGGTACTCCTTCGGCGTCATATGGTACATGGCCTTGAATTCCCGGGTAAGCGCCCGGAGATCCGGGAAGCCGGACTCCATGGCGATGTCGATGGTGGACTTCTCCGTATGGGACAGCAGCTGGCAGGCATGGGTCAGGCGGACGCTGCACAGATACTCCTTTACCGTCAGCCCCAGCTGCTTGCGGAAAATCCGGGACAGGTGCTCCCGGGAGATGGAAAAGTGGTCCGCAATGTCCTGGAGCGTCATGGGCTCGGTGTACCGCTCGTTGATATACCGGATGATCTCCCGGATACCGGAGCTGCCGGGGAGGGTCTGATGTCCCGCCTCCTCCGGACGGGGCCGGCTGAAGTATTTGGTCAGCGTATAGTACACCTGGCAGATCTGTCCATAGATGCGCAGCGATTCCCAGGCCGCGCCGGGCTCGCGCCCGGTGTGGAGGGCCAGGCTGGCCTCGTAAAGCACGTGCATCTGCTCCTTCAGCGCCGGAAGCTGTTGGGGGCACATTTCCAGGTCAAAGGACAGCCGGCTCAGCTCCGGACAAAAGCCGCCCCAGAAATCCATATTGGCCACCAGCAGAATACCGCAATGCTCCCCCACCGGGCCGTCCCCGTGGCAGTGTATCTCGCCGCTGTTGACCAGGATAAGGTCGCCGTTCTGTACGAAACGCCGCCGGTCGCCCACGATGGAAGGAAATCCCCCCTGGAGAAAATAACACAGCTCCAGACTCCGGTGCCAATGGATGGGCAGATGTTGATACGGATCCTGGTTGAACACAATCTTGCCGGGCAGTACGTCGTCGTGCAGCCACTCGTTGAGAAACAGCATACAGGGCCCCCTTTCCGCCCCCTATTTTACCGCAAACCAGGCGCGCTGACAAGAGGGGATTACCGGGCAGGCAGGGGAGTCCATTTTTATCTTATTTCCACGCTTAAAGCTCGGAAATAATACCTTTGATGCAAGCCGTTTTGCTCGCCGCTGTAAACAGCGGCAACCGCAAAACATGGCAAATATTCCTTCCGCCCCTTCGGTTCGGAAGGAATAGCGGTACTTTGGCCCAAGTTCCTCGTCCTATTTTCCCAAAACACCAAAATTGAAGCGCATCTGGCTCTTTTAAACTTTCGCATCTCAATAATAAATCAATAAAACCAGCCGGCGGGAAAAATCCCGCCGGCCATCCGCTGCCGCGTCAATCCTCCTTTCCCCGAACCGCCCGCAGCGCCATAATCGCTGCCTGGTACCTGGGAATCAGCTCCATGGGATTTTTCCCATCGGTGACGCCCAGGCGCGCCGCCTCCTCCAGCTCCTCCTTGGCCCAGGCGGGCACGGCCTCCTGAGCCAGGTACGCCTGCAGGGCGTCATAAATCTCTTTTCCGGTCATCTCGTCCTCCTCCTTCTTCTCCTCGTAGGGCCGGAGGAAGGCCGACGCCAGCTTCCGGTCCCTGGTCCGGCGGTATACGCCGCCGCCGTTGGATTGGCTGCCCTTGCTGCCGGGAGAGGTGTTGCCCTCAATCGCCGTCACCGTTCCCGCGTCGGCGCTCTCCACAATGCCGGTGTGTCCGAAGGTATAGATCACAATATCCCCCGGCAGGGGGCTTGCGGCGACCTGCTCCTTCCGCTGCTTCCGGTACCAGCCCAGCAGCTCTGAGCAGCTGGCGGTCCGGCAGGGCAGGGGCAGGCCCGCCTGATCAAAGCACCACTGGACGAACATCATGCACCAGGGATACCCGTCCAGGCCGTACCAGGCCCCGAAGGGAGTCCGGTTGGACCCCTTGGGGCTCTCGGTCACCCCCAGCTGGCCCCGGGCGGCGGCCAGCACGTCCTCAACTCTGCCCATTGCCGCCCTCCCCCTCCCGGGTCTTTCTGGCCTGGGTGCCGAAATAAAAAGCAATGATCACCGCATAGATGGTCATGAATTCCTGGGAGATATCCTGCCTGACCGCCATGACGGCGAACACGGCGGTGAGGATCAGGGTCACCAGGGATTTGACGCTGAGCAGATTGCCCAGGCGCCGCAAAATGGTTTCATTCACGTACACTCCTCCTCTTCCGCGCCGGAGCGCGCATATTGCCTGCAGTCACAGTCCCATGCCTCCCAGCAGAAAGGCGATCACCGCCGCGCATACCGCCCAGACCGCCTTTTCCGCCAGACTCTCCCAGCGCCGCCCCGGTTTGGCCTCCAGCTCCTCCAGCTTCCTGGTCAGGCTGTCGTGCTTTCTGCTCAGCTCCTCCAGCTTTCCCAGGATGGCGTCGTACCGCTCGTTCTGGACGGCGTTGGTCATTTCCGCCTTGCTCAGGCGGTCCCGGATCTCCTTGTGGTCCTCGCCGTTCTGCCGCTGCAGCTCCTTCACCTGCCGCTCCAGCCGGGCCAGGTCGGGACAGGACTCCGTACTTTTTTCGGGCATGATTTGGTTCACCTCCTTTCCTGCGGGATGGTACGGCGCAAAGCGCCCTACAGCTATGCCGGGAAAAGGGGGTGAAGTTGCCCTCCGGAGGGCAACCGCCGGAAAAAATAAACGCGCTCCACTGGCAGTA
This sequence comes from Clostridiales bacterium, assembly GCA_009774055.1. GTDB lineage: Bacteria > Bacillota > Clostridia > Oscillospirales > Oscillospiraceae > Pelethomonas. Next base: position 8,864 of record VSNB01000067.1, on the reverse strand, counting down.
TATGCCCCATGCGGAAAAAAGCCCCGGCGGGAACCTGCGGGCTCTGGCCCCGCCCGGAGGACCGGCGGCGGCGGAACATGACGCAAATCACACGAAATTCCCCCTCTTGCGGGACAGAAACTGTGGCAATTGTGAATTTCCTTTTCTCCGCGCCTGTGCTATAATCTATAAAAATACCAAGAGGAGTGAAAAAATATGAGGATTGTGGTAAAGCTGGGAACCTCCACCCTGACCCACGCCACGGGGAAGCTGAACATCCGCCGGGCGGAGCTGCTCTGCAAGGTGATGAGCGATCTGAAAAACGCCGGCCACGAGCTGATTTTAGTCTCCTCCGGCGCCATCGCCATGGGCGTGGGGAAAATGAACCTGACCCGGAAGCCTGACGACATTCCCTCCAAGCAGGCCCTGGCCGCCGTGGGGCAGTGCGAACTGATGTATATTTACGACAAGCTTTTCTCCGAATACAACCACACCGTGGCCCAGATCCTGCTGACCGGCGCCGATGTGGAGGACCCCGGACGAAGGGAAAACTTCCGCAGCACCATGTTCCGCCTGCTGGAGCTGGGGGCGCTGCCGGTGATCAACGAAAACGACACCGTCGCCACCAGTGAAATTGCCGTGGGGGACAACGACACCCTGGCCGCCATCGCCGCTGTCAACATCCAGGCGGACCTGCTGGTGCTCATGAGCGACATCGAGGGGCTGTACACAGCCGACCCCCGGAAGGACCCGGACGCCCGGCTCATCGGCGAGGTTCACGAGCTGACGGAGGAGGTCCTGGCCCTGGCGGACGGCGCGGGCAGCGAGCTGGGCACCGGCGGCATGGTTACCAAGCTCCGGGCCGCCAGCATGTGCATGGCCGCAGGCTGCGACATGATCATCACCAACGGCCAGAGGCCGGAGGACCTGTACCGCATCGCGGCCGGCGAGGCCGTGGGCACCCGTTTTTTCGGGAAAACGACAGGAGGGGATACGCTATGACTACCCAGGAGATCCTGCGGGCCGCCCGAGCGGCCCGCCCCGCCCTTCAGAGAGCGGACACAGAGCGGAAGAACGCCGCCCTGCGGGCCATGGCGGACCGCCTATGGGCGGACCGCGCCGCCATCCTGGCCGCCAATGCCGGGGACATGGAGGCCGCCAGCGGTCGGGTCGGCGAGGTGATGCTGGACCGGCTGGCCCTGACGGAGGAGCGGATCGCCGGCATGGCCGAGGGCCTCCGTCAGGTGGCCGCCCTGCCGGACCCGGTGGGGAAGGTCCTGGGCGTCGTGGAGCGGCCCAACGGCATCGTTATCCGGAAGGTTTCCGTCCCCATGGGCGTGGTGGCCATTATCTACGAGAGCCGTCCCAACGTCACCTCGGATGCCGCCGCCCTGGCGCTGAAAAGCGGGAACGTCTGCGTACTCCGGGGCGGGAAGGAGGCCTTCCGGTCCGCATGCGCCATTGTGGATGCCCTGCGGGAGGGCCTGGCGGCGGCTGGCCTTCCCCGGGAAGCGGTGAGCCTGGTCCAGGACATCACCCGGCAGTCCGCCCGGGAGCTCATGACCGCCGTGGGACTGGTGGACCTGCTGATCCCCCGGGGCGGAGCGGGACTGATCCGGTCCTGCGTGGAAAACGCCCTGGTGCCCTGCATCCAGACTGGCACCGGCATCTGCCACATCTATGTGGACAGGGACGCAGAGGCGGACATGGCGCTCCGCATCATTGACAACGCCAAAACCAGCCGCCCCAGCGTGTGCAACGCGGCGGAGGTCTGTCTGGTCCACCGGGACATTGCCGAAGCCTTCCTTCCCCTGCTGAAAAAGCGGCTGACGGAGGACCGGGCGGCCAAGGGACTCCAGCCGGTGGAGCTGCGGCTGGACAAGTCCGCCGCGGCCGCCATCAACGGCGTCCCGGCGGGAGAGGCGGACTTCGATACGGAGTTTCTGGACTACATCCTGGCCGTAGGCGTGGTGGACGGCGCGGAGGAGGCCGCCGCCCATATCGCCGCCCACTCCACCGGCCACAGCGACTGTATCGTCACCTCCAACGCCCGGACGGCGGCGGACTTTATCGCCCTGGTGGACAGCGCGGCGGTGTACTGGAACGTGTCCACCCGGTTTACCGACGGCGGAGAGTTCGGCCTGGGCTGTGAGATGGGCATCTCCACCCAGAAGCTCCACGCCCGGGGCCCCATGGGACTGGAGGAGCTGTGCTCCTACCAGTATGTGATAACGGGGGACGGGCAGGTACGGTAGGACACGGGGATAGGCGCGGAGCGAGCGTCGAATTGTCTGCCGCAGGCAGATAATGGTGGCGCAGAGCTTAGCCAAGAATTTTTTTTGCACCCCCGAGGCGGCCGCGGATTCTAAATCATGACAATCGGGGCCCTCCTGATACGCCTGCCTCAGTGGCAGCAGCCGCCGCGCCGGCCATAGGTATAGCCCGCAGCGCAGGTTCCTTCACAGTAGCCGTCCGCGTGGTGGTTGCCGCAGTAGGTCATGCCGCTGTGGCTGTGCCGTCCGGCGGTGGTGCAGCCCTCCACCGGGCACAGGGTCAGGCACCGGCCGTTGCAGAAGCCGTCCTCGTGGCAGCTGCCGCAGTACGTGACGCCGTCATGGGCGTGCCGCCCGGCAATATCGCAGTCCTCTACGTCGCACAGCGCCAGGCACATGCCGTCGCAGTAGCCGGACTCGTGGCTGTAGCCGCAGTAGGTCACGCCGTTGTGGACATGCCGCCCCAGCGTCTCGCAGCCCTTCAGACTGCATACGGTCACCTGGGTCTGACGCCGCCGGCCGCCGCCGTGGTGGCCGTGGGCCAGGGCGGGAACCATCAGGGCCAACGCCGCCGCGCAGGCGAGGACGAGGGCCAGAACCCTCTTTTGAACAGATTTGTTCATGGGAAATCCCTCCTTTACTGATCTTGCCCATTCGGGCAAATGATAAACTTAAGAAATAATCGTAAGAAATGATGCGGGATGCACACAGATCGGATAAAAGCGCTATACACCGCCCTCCTATATTTACCACAGAATCCGGAAAATGTCCATAGAAGGAGGACGACGCAATGAAAAAATTTTTGCGGAACCTGCTTGCGCCCGGGGCCCTGTGCCTGCTGCTGTGCCTCGCCGCCTGCGCCGGGACGCCGGAGGATGCGCCGGAGCCCGGACCGCCGGAAACGCTCAGCGGCAGGGTCTACGTACCGGAATTCGCCAGGGCGGAAACCGGGGCCGACTACGTGCAGTCCGCCTGCATCAGCGGCGGAACGGTCTGCCTGGCGGGAGCGGTGAGCCGGGAGGTGGAAGAGATCAACCCAGAAACCGGGGAACCCTATACCTACCAGATCCCCAGCGCGGCCCTGTTCCAGGGCGGAACGGAGGGCGGCCCCTATACGCGGTCGGCGGACTACTACCCCGAGGAGTTCCTGGAGGGAGCGGAGGGCTCCGTATTCTCCATGGGCTGTTTTCCCGGGGGAGAGGGGACGGTCTGGCTGTCCACCTCCGCCACCCCGTGGAACGACCAGCCCTCCCGCCACATCCTTCAGCGCTTTGACCGGCAGGGCAGGGAGCTGGAGCGCATCGACCTGGGCGCGCTGCCGGCGGAGCTTTCCGCGGACGAAATCACCGGGACCTTGGCAGACCAGGAGGGCCGCCTGTACGTGGCCGCCGGGGACCGGGCGCTGATCTTCGACGGCGGGGAACGCCCGCCGCTTACCCTGGACGGCAGGGGCCTGACCGGCAGGGTCCCGGGGGAATGGAACCCCCTGATCCTGCTGTCGGACGGCCGGGCGGCGGTGCGGTGCGCCGGGAGCGGGGACCCCGGCGGTACGGGGGACACCCTGCTGTCCATCGACCTGGAGGCCGGGGCCTGGGGGGATTCCTATCTCCTCCCCATAAACTGCGGCGGGGTCTGGTCCGGAGGCGGGGAATTCCTGTTTTTCTGCAGCAGCGGGGACGCCCTGTACGGGTACCGGACCGGGGAACAGCGGCTGGACCGGCTCCTGTCCTGGACGGACGTGGATATCAACAGCGACAGCCTCCTGGCTCTCTCCGTCCTGGAGGACGGCCGCCTGGCCGCCGTGGTCGAGGAGAGCGGCGCGGAGACGGTGGTGCTGACCCCCACGGACCCGGCCTCCCTGCCGGAGAAATCCACGGTATCCTACGCCACCTTGGGCCTGCGCCGGGAGGTCCGGTCGGCCATTGTGGCGTTCAACAAGGCCCATCCGGACTGCCGGGTGGAGGTCCGGGACTACTCCGAGCTGAACACCGCCGGGGACCGGACGGCGGGGCTGACCCGGCTGCATACGGAGATCCTGGCGGGGAATGTGCCGGACCTGCTGGACACCGCCGGCCTGCCCGTCCGGCAGTACGGACGCCGGGGGCTCCTGGAGGACCTGCTGCCCTACATCCGGAGCGACCCGGACCTGGGGCCGGAGGCCCTGATGGAGCGGGTGGCGGAGGCGGCGGCGCAGGACGGGAAGCTGTACCAGGCATTCCCCTCCTTCACCATCCTCACCGCCGCCGGGCGTCCCGAACTGGTGGGGGACCGGCTGCGCTGGACCCTGGCGGACCTGGCGGAGGCTATGAAGGCCATGCCGGAGGGTGGCACAGCCCTCGGCGCCGGCCGGGAGGAGACGCTGGAACTGCTGCTGCCCATGATGCTGGACAGCTTCGTGGACCGGGATGCGGGCGCGGCGTCCTTTGACGGCGAGGCATTCCGGGCCCTGCTGGAATTCTGCGCCGCGTGTCCCGCGCCGGAGGACGGGGAGAGCCCGTATACCCGGACCCAGGAGGGACGGCAGCTGCTGCTGCCGGCGGAGCTGGGGACCCTGGAGTGGGAGTTTATCCTGTACCCCACCGCTTTCAGCGGAAAGTGCAGCTTCGTGGGCTATCCCCGGGAGGATGGCGGCGCGGGCAGCTGCTTCCGCCTGGGGGACGGGGTGTCCATGACGGCGGCCTGCCGGAACAAGGAGGCGGCCTGGACCTTCGTCCGGGAGACGTTTCTGCCCCAGTACCCCACCGGGACCTATTTCGGCAGCGCCTACCCCATCAACCGGGCGGACTTCGACCGGATGATGGCCCAGGCCGCCGCCCCCGAGCTGGATGAGAACGGACAGCCCGCCGGCGCGTCCTCCTCCTTCCTGATTCTGCCGGACGACAGCCTGACCATCCCCGGCCGGAAGCCCTCCCGGGAGGAGCTGGAGCAGTTCACAGCCCTGTACGATGCCGTGGACCAGGTCTACGACCCGGATGAGAAGCTGCTGTCCATCGTTCGGGAGGGGGCCGGGGCCTACTTCGCCGGGGACAAGTCCCTGGCGGACACAGTCCGGCTGATTCAGAACCGGGCGTCGCTGTACCTCAGCGAAAATCAATAGCCCAGGGAGGGCCGTTCCGGGAAGCCGGGACGGCCTTTATACCGCTGGAACGGGAATCTGCGGCAGATCATGCGCCGCCAGGATCTCGTTGGCCCGCCGCGCAAAGGCCGGAGAGCCGGGACCGGCTTCACAGCCCATGCTGTCCAGGTAGACGCAGGTTCCGTCCTCCAGCCGCCGGAAGAGCAGGTACCCGGGACCGTCTGCCCCGAAGCCGCCCGCCCAGCCGTCCTCGTCCACGTAGATTCCTCCGGCGAGAACCACCTGTTCCGGGGCGGAGGTGTGGAACTCATAGCCGAGCCGATAGACCGCTATATCCAGCCCCTCCGGCAGCAGGTCCCCCTCGGCGGGGTACGCCGGACGCAGGTCCGTAACGCAGTAGTCGTCCCACGCCGGGCCGTCCTCCGCGCCGGCATCGGCCCGGCGGGCCTCAAACTCCGCCCGGACCACCTCCCTGGCGGCGTCCAGCACTGCGGCGGGGGCCTGCAGCTCCAGGGCCATATGACGGGCGGCGTCCCTCCGCCGGCCGTATACCAGCAGGTTTTCGCCGTCAAAGAACGCCCGCCGCCATGCGGTGACCTGAAGCTCCGGGCTCTCTCTGTCCGGGACAAGGCCCAGGAAGATCAGATACCGCCCTCCGGCGTCCCAGCCATAGGGCTCCACATAGCTCGCCTCCGGCCAGTGCTCCTGCAGCAGGCTGCCGATATCTACATTGTAGAGCAGGCCGTCCCGCTGGAACACCAGTCCCCATCCAAAGTCGCCGGACACCAGTTCCATGACGCCGTCGCCGTCCAGGTCGGTCATCTGCGGGGTTCCATACACCCGTGCCAGAAGATAGACTGCCGTGCCGGATTCTCTCTCTTCAAAAACGTAATAGTCGTTGATCGGGCCGTATTCATAGGAATTGAGATCGCCGTGGTAGCTGATCCGCACCCCATCGTATCCGAACAGGCCGGTAAATTCCTCCTCCTGGTACTCCTGCTCCGGAAAGCACAGAAAGTAGTCGCTGGGGTAGGAGCTCATCAGGAGGTCGTGGGAAGACACGTAGACATTCCCTCCACAGCTCCACGCGAAGGTTCCGCAGCGGTCCGTGGTATGACATCCTCCGCCGAGCCTGTGGCGGTCGTCCGCCTCCTGGTGATGCTTCTCTCCGTGGTGTCCTGGGGACGGCGTCTCCGCCGGAAGGACCTCCACCGGAATCGGTTCATAGGGCATCAGGTCCGACAGGGGGATGGTCAGCGCCGGCTCTTCCTCCGGAGGGCCGCCCTCCGTGTCCGCCGGAGGCGGGGAAGCGTCGGACGGCGCAGGCGGCTCCGGGGCGTCTGCCTCGGGCGCGGCGGGAGCGTCCGGCCGGACGGACGGCTCCGCCGTCACGCACCCGGTGAAGGTTACCGCGCACACAACCGCCGCTGCCGTCAGAGCGGCCAGGAGGGCGGCGCGCTTCATTTTGCGGCCCTCCGCAATGCGGGCAATCCGCTCCTTCAGCCGCCTCTTGTCGGAGGTCATGGTGGTCGCCGTCAGCAGCGCGTCCCGGGCGCTTCCCTTCACGGGAATCAGCCGCAGCAGGGTCCGCCCGTAAGGGACCCGCTCCTCCTCCCCCAGCGCGCGCAGGGCCAGCTCGTCACAGGAGAGCTCGCAGTCCTCCTTGGCCGCCCGGGCCGCCAGCCGTACCAGGGGGTCGAACCAGTATACGGCCAAACACACGCCCCGGAGCAGGGCCCACAGGGGGTCCCCCTGCCGTGCGTGGGCCTCCTCGTGGGCCAGCACGTGGAGCAGACCCTCCTGATCCTCCAGGGCGGCGGGAGTCAGGTAGACGGCGGGCCGGAACAGCCCGAAGAGGCACGGGGACACCAGTCCCTCCTCCACCAGATACGCCGGGCGCCTGCAGCCCTCCAGCTCCAGGGGGAGCCGCCTGCGCCGCAGCATCCGCCAGAACCGCAGGTTGGACACGATCAGCCACAGGGCCATGCACCCCATGCCGCCGTACCAGATGGGCCGGAGGATAGCCCCCAGATCGATCTGCCGCCGGTATTTGGTCTGGCGGGTCACCTGGTTTTCATCGGTGACGGTGCGGGTATTGTCTGAGGAGGGCGGCCCCATCGCGGCGAACCGGGCGTCAGACGGCGCAGCAAGCAGGGGGGAGGCGTCCTCCGGGGCCGAGATCGTCTGCAGCACGGGCTGGAGGTAGAGGGTTTGGTCCTCTTCCGCGCCTATGACCGGCGCGGCGGCAGTGAGCACGCTGAAATCCGCCGCCGGGAGATTCACCGGGACCAGCAGCCGCGCCAATACCAGCGCCCACAGGGCGTACTGCACCCGCCGGGAGATCCTTTTCCGGAATACCAGCCGCAGGAGCAGCAGCGCCAGGATCAGCGCCGAGGAGGTAATGAGAATCTCCTTCAGTTCGCCCCGCCTCCCGCCTTTTCCAGGATAGCGGACAGCTCCGCAATGTCCTCCCGGGACAGGCCTCGGCTCTCCGCCATAGCGCTCATCATCAGCCCCAGGCTTCCGCCGTAGACCTTACCCAGGAAGCTCTCCGTCTCCGCCCGGGCCGCGTCCTTTTGCGCCAGGAGGGGGTAATAGCGCTTGGCCCGGTCCCCCTGCTCACAGCGCACCGCGCCCTTGGCCTCCAGCCGGGAGAGCATGGTAATAACGGTGTTTTTGGTCCAGCCCGTTTCCTCCCGGGCGGCGGCGGTCAGCTCCATGATGGTCATGGGGCTCCGCTCCCAGAGGCGGTTCATCAGCTTCCACTCGCTGTCAGAGAGGTTGATTTGTTTTTCCATAATCAGCTCCTTTCTCAACATGGTATACATGTGTCTACCGATACTATAGCACGCAGGTAGACGTTTGTCAACCATAAAATCCGCGGCCCTGCGGGCCGCACCGCTTTTTTCTTCTTTCTTCGTCGAAGAATGTTTCATACCGCCCCTGCGGGGTGGGACTTTTTTACCGCCTCGCCGGCGGCGGGGCCTTCTTTTCCCTTGTGGGAAAAGAAGCAAAAGCACCCTCAAGGGACGTTCCGTCCCTTGAGAATCCTTCGCATTACGGGGGTTATTTGTTTTGCGCTTCCACTGGAGTCCGTCCGGTCTGAAGCGGGCGGCTCCCTTGTATTGGGCGAAGCGTCTATTTGAGGATGTAAACGCAGACCCTACCGTCATACACGCTGAATCTCCCGGGGTAGTTGCGTTAGAAGGTCCCCCTAGCAGACTCTACCCCTTTAACAGGCCGGAAGGCGGAGTCGGTCAACCGCCAAGCCCCTAGATTAGATACCCGTAGGATCAGAAATTCGGAGGCTTCGCCTATCAAATCAGCACCGCACAGTCCTTTATACCCCGTATAGGGCAAAGGCGCGCACACGCCTGCCCGTCACGATTGTGTAATGACCCCATCGAGGGGTCATGCACAATCAGATGATACGCGGCCACTCGATGTGGCCGTGTATCATCTAGGGAGTCTTGAACCGTAGGTTCAAGCGCGTTTTTGCCTACTAAGATTGTTCACGGCCACATCGAGTGGCCGCG
>VSNB01000066.1 GCA_009774055.1 Clostridiales bacterium | reverse complement strand
CCCTGTCGTCCTCATTATTGTTTATCCACCACATTTTTTTTTCGCACCTAGCGAGGCGCGCTGCTCCCGCGCCCCTCTGCCCGGTATCTCTTCAGCTTCGGCCCGCCTCAGAGCCCGTCTCGTACACAGCGTGTGCGGACTGGCGCGGGGAGCCAGGAAACAGGCCCTCAGTCGTACTGCCGCACCACCGCCGTCACCCGGCCCAGAACCTGGGCGTCAGTACCGTCAATGGGCTGGTAGGCGTCGTTCTCCGGCAGCAGCCAGATCTCCCCGTTCCGGCGGGACAGGCGCTTTACCGTGGCCTCGTCCCCCAGGAGGGCGACCACGATCTCTCCGTTCACCGCGCTGGGCTGGCGGCGCACCACCACCAGGTCGTCCGGCAGAATCCCCGCCTTCAGCATGGACTCCCCGCGGACACGGAGGGCGAAGTACTCCCCCTCCCGTCCGCCGCAGTCAAAGGTCAGATAGTCTTCGACGCACTCCTGGGCCAAAATCGGCGTGCCGGCGGCCACGTTCCCCAGGATGGGGATCTTGTTCTTCTCCCGCTGCTCCGTCAGCACGATGGCCCTGCCCTTAAAGTCCCCCTTCTCAATCAGGCCCCGCTCCTGAAGCCGCTTGAGATGGAAATGAACTGTGGACGGAGATTTCAGTCCCACGGCGTCGCAGATCTCCCGCACCGAGGGCGCGTACCCCTGCATTGGGATCACCGTCTGCAAATACGCATAAATCCGCTCAGTCATATCTGTTTTCTTCGGCATAACCAGCCCTCCCCAATCATGTTGATGTCCCTGATTTGCCCATAGTATATCATGCCTGTCCAAAATTTGCAACACTTGTTCTTATATTTTGAGAAAAAATTTTCCCTGGCGAGACGCGCCTCTCCCATTTCCCCCCTGCGGCAAAATAAAGTGCTTGTGTTTTGAGCGCAATCCGGTTGCTTTACGATACCGCATCTGATATAATGCACCAAGAGGCAGGTGGCGTTATTTTGAAAGGGAGAATGGCGGACGAACGGGCGCTTACGCCGTGGGCTCACCGTGAAGGCACGGAAAGGCCGGGCTGTATTGCAAGCGCCAATAGAAGATGCGGGAACAGTGGGAGCAACCAGGCATCAAACGGTACATCGTCTGTTTTGGGGTGGAACAGGGCAAATAAGAACCTGTATTTATAGGCGTGGAATGCTGGGCGGCAAAGGATCCGGCCAGACGGCGTTCCACGCCTGTGCATACAGGTTCTGAGTCCGGATGATCTGCAGGCGTTCAGAGAAGATGCCGGGGAGTGATCCCCGGCATCTTCCCGTCTCCGGCATCTTCCCGCCCGCTTGTTCAAAATAACGATACGCCTATCCGATATAATGAAATTTATTTATTTTGTCGGTTCTTGTATAATTTTGTCGAGAGGGGGAGATAGCTATAAGCCTGCAGGAAAACATGGCGTCCGCCATGCGCGCGATTATGGTAAAGCAGAATAAATCCTTGACGGATTTTTCTGAGGAGCTGGGAATATCGCGTACCGCTCTGTATGATTACCTCAGAGCGAAGGGGAACCCCAGCGCAGCCACCATTGAACACATTTCGGAAAAGCTGGGCGTCCACCCCATCTCACTGCTGGTCGGCCTGGAGGACAACGACAATCTGGGAATTATCCTGCTGCTTCTGGAAATGATCCAGAGCATAGCGGTACTGCCGGAAAAGAAGCGGCTCCACTTTGCGGAGCTGTTCCTGGAAATGGTACAGCTATGGGTCGGAGACGCAGAATGAGCGGGCGCAACAGCGCTGGCCTGGAGGAGGCGCTCCGGTTCCGCAGGGCTATGGCGGTGACGGAGACGGTTTCCTACCAGTCGGGAAGCGTCTTTCCGCTGTGCCCGCAGTGCGGCATACCGCTGGAGCGGGAATACCAGGGCTTCTGCGACCGCTGCGGGCAGAAGCTGGACTGGCGGCGGTACCGCCGCGCCCGCGCCGCGGCCAGGCTTTGACGCCTTGTCCGGCATACCGGGGAAACAGCGGCGGAGGGGAAAACGCTCCGGGAGTTCTTGCTCCCGGAGCGTTTTCTTTGTGTGTCAAAAAAGATGCGTTGCCTCTTTTTTGAGAAAGGGGATCGGGCCGAGTTCGGCCCGCAAAGTACTTTTTCGACGTACATGCCGCCGAAAAAGTGATTCAAATTTATTTTCGACTTCGGCGAAAACTCCTGCGGGGATCTTTTTTGACGGTCTGAAAACGCTCCGGGAATTCTTGCCCCCGGAGCGTTTTCTCTGCCTGCGCGGTTACTGAATGCTGACGACGGTGTAGCCCGCGTCGGTGACGGCCTTAGTCAGCGCCTCGTCGGACGCATCGCCGGTGACGCTGGCCGTTCCGGCGGTCAGGTCCACCGTGGCGGTCACGCCGGGCAGGCAGTTGAGGGCCTTCTCCACCCGTCCGGAGCAGTGGGCGCACATCATGCCCTCGATCTTCATTGTCTTTGCCATAGGTTCTTTTCCTCCTTGTTCTTGTTGATCGTCTATCGCTTGGAGCGCGACGGGACAGCCTGCCGTACAGGCGGCCCCGGCTTCGCCGGAGACGGCGGCGGATGAGAAGCGGCTCTTGAAAAACCGCAGCCGCAGGGCGTTGGACACCACCGTCACGCTGCTCAGGCTCATGGCGGCGGCGGCGAACATGGGATTGAGCTGCCACTGCAGCAGCGGGAAGAACACGCCCGCCGCCAGGGGAATGCCCAGAGTGTTGTAGAAAAACGCCCAGAACAGGTTCTGCTTGATATTCCGGATGGTTGCCCGGCTCAGCTCCACGGCGGCGGCGGCATCCATGAGGTCGCTCTTCATCAGTACGATGTCTGCGCTCTCGATGGCCACATCCGTGCCCGCGCCGATGGCCAGGCCCACGTCCGCCCGGGCCAGGGCCGGCGCATCGTTGATGCCGTCGCCCACCATAGCCACCTTTTTCCCCTGGCTCTGGAGCTCAGCAATCTTTCGCTCCTTGTCCTGGGGCAGGACCTCCGCCATGACCTCCGTCACACCCAGCTCCTGCCCGATGGCGTCCGCCGTCCGGCGGTTGTCGCCGGTGAGCATGATGACGTCGATGCCCAGGCTGCGGAACGCGGACACCGCGTCCCGGCTGGTAGGCTTGGGGGTGTCGGCCACGGCGACGACGCCCAGCATGCCGGCGCCTTTGGCGAAGTAGAGGGGCGTCTTGCCCTGGCCCGCCAGGGCCTCGGCTTTGGGGAGCCAGGGGGTCAGGTCGATGCCCGCCTCCTCCATCATGGCCCGGTTCCCCGCCAGGCAGGCGTGTCCGCCCAGCGCGGCCCGAATCCCCCGCCCGTGGACCGCCTCAAAGCCCTCCACCGGCTGGTGCGGCAGCTGCCGGCGGGCCGCCTCCTCCACGATGGCCGCCCCCAGAGGATGCTCCGAGGGGGCCTCCAGGCAGGCGGCAATGCCCAGCAGGGCGTTCTCCGCCAGGCCGTCGGCAGGGAGGATGTCGGTGACCCTGGGCCTGCCCTGGGTGAGAGTGCCGGTCTTATCCAGGACCACGGTATCGATGGTGTGCAGCGTCTCCAGCGCCTCGGCGGACTTCACCAGGATGCCGTGCTCCGCGCCCTTGCCGGTGCCCACCATGATGGCGACCGGGGTAGCCAGGCCCAGGGCGCAGGGACAGGAGATCACCAGCACCGCCACCCCGGCGGTCAGCGCGCTGGTCACCGAGTGGGTCGCCGCCAGCCACACGGCGGCGGTAACCGCGGCAATGACCATCACCACCGGCACGAACACGCCGGCCACCTTGTCCGCCAGCTTTGCGATGGGGGCTTTGGACCCCGACGCCTCCTCCACCAGGCGGATCATTTGGGCCAGGGTGGTGTCCTCCCCCACCCGCAGAGCCTCGAAGGTAAAGGACCCGGATTTGTTGATGGACGCGGCGGCTACCTTGTCCCCCACGCCCTTGTCCACGGGGAGGCTCTCGCCGGTGAGGGCACTCTCGTCCACGGCGGAGACTCCCTCGACAACGACCCCGTCCACCGGCACGGACTGTCCAGGCCGGACCACGATATGGTCGCCCACCTGGACCTCCTCCACGGGGATCTCCACCTCGGCCCCGTCCCGGAGGACGCTGGCGGTCTTGGGAGCCAGGTCCATAAGGCGGGTGATGGCCTCGCCGGTCTTGCCTTTGGAGCGGGTTTCCAGGAATTTGCCCAGGGTAATCAGGGTGAGGATCATGGCAGCGGACTCGAAATACAGGTCCATGTGGTACTTCTCCACCAGGGCCATATCCCCGTGCCCCAGGCCCCAGCCGATCTGGTAGATGGCGAACACGCCGTAGATCACGGCGGCGATGGAGCCTACCGCGATGAGGGAATCCATATTGGGCGCGCCGTGAAAGAGGGTCTTGAAGCCTACCTTATAATACTTATCGTTGAGGTACATGATAGGCAGAGTCAGCAGCAGCTGGGTAAAGGCGAAGGCCAGGGCGTTCTCCATTCCCAACAGGAAGCCCGGCAGGGGCGCGCCCATCATGTGGCCCATAGAGATATAGAACAGGGGGATCAGGAAGGCGAAGGACCAGATCATCCGGCTCTTCATCTGCCGGAGCTCTCCGGCTGCGGCGTCCTCCCTCCTGGGGGCGGCCGCTCTGGCCCCGGCCTTCCGAGGCAGGGAGGCTCCGTAGCCGGAGGACGTGACGGCGGCGATGATGCCCTCCTCCGTCACGGCGTTTTCGTCATAGGTCACCTGCATACTGCCCGACAGCAGGTTCACGCTGACGGCAGACACGCCCTCCACCCTGCCCACCGCCTTCTCCACGTGGGCGGAGCAGGCGGAACAGGTCATGCCGGTTACGCTGAAGGTTTGTTTCACGGTTCGTCCCTCCTCGTTCATTTCATCAATTTCTGCAGCGTGCAGACCAGCTCGTCAATCACATCATCGTCCCCCCCGCGGATACCGTCCGCCACGCAGGTGTGGATATGCTCGCTCAAAAGCTCCTTGCTGAAGCTGTTGAGTGCGGCGTTGACGGCGGAAACCTGGATGAGAATATCGGGGCAGTAGACGTCCTTTTGCAGCATCTCCCGCAGGCCCCGGACCTGCCCCTCGATGCGGCAGAGGCGGTTGGAGAGTTTTTTCAGCTCCTCCTCGCTGCGGGGGCGTTTTTTTTCACAGCAGTTCATAGCGATACCTCCCAGGGGTATTTTGCTGTGGTCAGTATATACCCTGCAGGGGTATTTGTCAAGAGTTTTTTGCCACCTTGAGGGGCGGTCCTGCTTCTCTTCTTCCTGGAGGCCAGGGAGAGCTGTTCCAAGCCTGGCCAGAAAAGCCCACAGTTAGGGGTGAATATGGAGCATTATAGTCGATGCGGTTGAGAATCGGTAAAAAGGAGGCGCGGGAAAACATGGCGTAGCAAGGCGGAGGACGCGGGCGTGCTGACGCCCGCCAAGGACGGCAACGAAGTCCACGCCGTGCTTTGACCGCCGAACTTTACCGATTTTCAGCTGCTTCGGCTATATCAATCGACCTTGCTCTCCCTTCAAAATAAACATGAAAAAGCCTCCGCTTACCTAGAACGGAGGCTTTTTCTTAGTTCCTCTCTTTAATCCTCTCATTCCCTGTTAAGGGCGGGCCCAGCAAGTCGCAACCCGGGTCCGGCGGCGGCTGAATGCGGCCGTAGTGATTGGCGTAACAGTAAGCGCAGCCGTTGCTGCAGGTGCTGTAGGCGCCGATGTCAAAGCTCTCCACGCAGGTGCAGTCCCCGCGCTGGTTGCGATCCTTCGGCTTCTCCACACCGAACATCTTCCCGTCCACACAGCAGGACATCGGAAGGCCCAGCTGGCTCTCAGCGCAAGCCGTAAGCGTGATCCCATGGGCAGCGGCGATCTCAGCGAGTTGCTGGGCAAGCTCCCGCTGCCGCTCCGGGGTAAGCGGCTGGATGTGGAGCGGGCGCAGGTCCACGCCTCGGTAGCTGTCAACAAAGCTCATCACGGCCTTATGCGTGCAGCCCTCCAGTTCCTCCGCTATCTTGGTGAAGGCCCTGACGTGGTAATCCCAGGTATACCGCTCATTGAGGAACACCGGGTCGTACCGCCAGACGGCTTTGCCGGCTCCGATCTTTTTGAACGCCGGGATCACAACCTCGTGTTTGTTGGGGATGTTGCTCTCGACATCCCGTCCGTAGGGGGTGATGGTGTACTGGAAATAATACTGAAAGGCGTCCAGCTCATGGAGCCGATCCACCATCGGCGCGGCGTTCTTGGTCCAGAACACAATACCGTCTACGTGGTCGGGCGTGAGTGATACACGCCCGACCTGTAAAGGGTTGTATGGGTTTCTGAGGAGGACAAATCCTTTCCTCACGCGGTTATAAAACCACTCGGAAAACAGCGCCGGAATGTCTGTCCGCCTGCTCGCACTCACAATCACCGTCCGCTTACCGGTCCGCGTCTGTTTTGACCGGCACGCCGGCCTGGCGGAGGTCCCGCCGCAGGCGGGCCGCATCGCCGTTGAACACCGCGCCGGACATGCCCGCGCACAGGGCGCCCTCTATGTTGATGTTGAGATCGTCCACAAAGAAGCACTCCTCCGCTCGCAGGCCGTACTCCCGCAAAAGCGTCTCGTAAATCTCATGCTGGGGCTTGAGGAGCTTCCACTGGGCGGAAATGATCTGGCCATCAAAGTATTGGCTGCCGGGAATGAGGGGAAAATACTCCGGCTGCCGGACGGTGGTGTTGGAGAGCAGATAGATGCCATAGCCCAGCTCCTTCAGCTCCCCGAGAAGCTGCTCCATCCCCTCCATGGGGCGCAGCTCCAGCTTCCACCAGCCGTTGACCAGCTCCTCCGCCACCGGGTGGAGCCGCTCCGGCAGGTTGGCCTGCATCGCCTCCAGGGCCTCTTCGGCGGAGATGGTCCCCCGGTCCAGCTGAATCCAGGCCACGGAACCGAAGGCCTCCTTCAGCATAAGGTCCCTGTCCGCCGGGGAAATATCGAAGTGCGCGAGCAGCGCGGCGGGCTTGAAGTGAATCAGAACGCCGCCCATATCAAAGACAATGTTTTTTATCATATCCGGTTCTCCTCTGCCGCCCTGGGGGCGGCGCGGCGGGGCCTATCGCTCCATCTTCCAGTACTGCACGCTGTAGGGGGGCAGCTCGCTGCCGCCGCCGAAATCGTGGGCTTCCCCGGTAATCAGGTCCTCCGCCATGCCGCACCCGGCGTCAAAATGGGCGGTGTAGGGCGCGCCGTCGGCGTTGACCGCCACCAGCACCCGCTCGCCGTCGCAGGCCCGCTCGAAGATGATCTGCTTGTTGGTCAGCGCCACGTTCCGGTAGGACCCGTAGCACAGGGCTCTGCTGCCCTTATGGGCGGCGGCCAGCCTGGAGATAAACTCCGTCAGCTCATTGCGCTCCGGCTTCTCCAGAGCGGGACGCAGGGCGGCGTCGCCCTGGCTCTTCTTCCCCTCCATGCCCCACTCGCTGCCATAGTACACCGCCGGGACGCCGGGCATCCCGAAGAGGACGCCGTAGGCGGGGCGCAGGTGCTCCTTGTTGGAGAGCATGCTGGCGATGCGCTCCACGTCGTGGTTGTCCAGGAAGCTGAGAAGATGCTTTCCCTTGTAGAGGGTCCAGTTCTCCGGACCGAACTGGCGGGCCAGGGAGTGTCCGATCTCGAAGAGGTTCATGGAGTTGAAGCTGGACCACAGGCCCTTGTAGCACTCGTAGTTGGTCACCGAGTGGCACGCGCCGTCGTTCATCCAGCGGTTGTAGTCCCCATGGAGGGTTTCGCCCATGAGGACGAAGTCCGCCTTAAGGCCGTTTGTGAATTCCCGCAGCTGCCGCAGGTAATCCGGGGAGAGGCAGTAGGCCACGTCCAGCCGCAGCCCATCGATATCGAACTGCTCCACCCAGGAGCGGATGGCGTCGAACTGGCAGCGCACCACGTCCGGGTGGCCCAGGTTCAGCTTCACCAGCTCGTAGTGGCCCTCCCAGGCCTCGTACCAGAAGCCGTCGTTATAGCCGGTATTGCCGCCGAAATCGATGCGGAACCAGTCCTTGTAAGGGCTGTCCCACTTCTTCTCCTGCACGTCCCGGAAGGCCCAGAAGCCCCGGCCCACGTGGTTGAATACGCCGTCCAGCATCACCCGCAGCCCGGCCTCGTGGAGGGCGCCGCAGACCTTCTTGAAGTCCTCGCTGGTCCCCAGGCGGCAGTCCAGCCGGGTATAGTCCCGGGTGTCGTAGCCGTGCTTGTCGCTGTCAAAGACGGGATTGAAGAGGACCGTGTCCGCCCCCGTCTCCTTGATATGGTCGATCCAGTCCAGTACCCGCAGGATACGGCTCTCCTGCACGCCGTCGTTGTACTCCGGCGCGCCGCACAGGCCCAGGGGATAGATCTGGTAGATTACCGCTTCGTCAAACCACATAGTGTCGTTTCCCTTTCTCGTCTTGGTTTCGCCGTCAGTCCAGAAGGAACCGGCCGCCCTCCTCCCGGAAGGAGGCGCCGTAGAAGGCCGTCATGGCCTGGATGAGGTAGTCCGTGTCCTTCACCCCCGCTGTCTCGAAGCAGGAGTGCATGGCCAGTTGGGGCAGGCCCACATCCACAGTGTGGACGGACACGTGGCTGCTGGCGATGAGCCCCAGGGTGCCGCCGCCGGGCAGGTCAGAGCAGTTGGCAAAGTGCTGCACCGGCGTTCCGGCCCGCTGGCACAGGGCGGTAAACACCGCGCAGGCCACGCCGCCGCAGGCGTAGTGGACGCCATGCTTGATGACCACGCCGCCGTTCATGACGGGCCGGTGGCCGGCGTCGTGGTACTCGGGGTGGTTGGGGTGGACGGCGTGGGCGTTGTCGGCGCTGACCAGGAAGCTGTTGGCGATGGCCGGCAGGCGGTCCCGCCCCAGGGCGGCGCAGATGCGGTCCAGCCAGTCCACAAGGAAGGTGCCCGCCGCGCCCTGCATGGTGCCGCTGCCGATCTCCTCATTGTCCAGCAGGGCGTAGACGGGGACGCTGGCGCTGTCCGCCGCCGCCAGGAAGCCCTTGAAGCAGCCCCAGGCGCACTGAAGGTCGTCCAGCCCCTGGGCGGAGATGAACTGGTCCTCCGCCCCCCAGACCAGGGCCTTCTGCCGCAGGCACAGGTACAGGTCCGTCCCCAGGATTTCCTCCGGCCGGCACCCGGCGGCCTGGGCTACAGCGGCGCGGAAGGTCCCCTTCTCCAGGCCCATGCCCATAAGGGGGACCATGTCGCACTTGGCGTCGTATTTGAACCCGTTGTTGGCGTCCCGGTTCATATGGACCGCCACGTTGGGGATCATCAGCAGGTCCTTGTCCACGTAGACCAGCTGCTCCTGGATATCGTCCCCCTGCTTCACCATCACCTGACCCGCCACGGTCAGGGGACGGTCCAGCCAGGGGGCGCACAGCATGCCGCCGTACCGCTCCGTGTTGAGGCGCACGTAGGTTTCGGGGCCCTCCAGCTCCGCGTTTTCCTTGATCCGGAAGGTGGGGGAGTCGGAGTGGCTGGCGGAGATCATGAAGCCGGTGAAATCCGCCCGGGGAATCCGGAAGGCCAGCAGCGCCGAGCCGCCCCGGGTGACGAAGTACTTCCCGCCGGGGACGATGGGCTGGCATTGGCCCTCGTACAGGCGGACGTACCCCGCGGCCTCCAGCTCCCCGCAGAGGTTGTCGACTGCGTGATAGCGGCTGGGGCTGCGGTTCAGAAAGTTCAGAAGATCCTGCATCGTATTACTGCTCCTTTTCAATCAATAAAACCACACAAAGGCGTGGTGCACCGGCTTTTCCTCATCGCCGCTGCGGATCTCCACCTGGCGCCGCCCGTCCTCCGTGACGGTATACAGGCACCGCAGGGGCGTCCCCAGCAGGATCTGGCGGCGGAACACGATTTCCACCGTGGCGGGGAGATTTTCGTAGACCTCCTGGGGCAGCGCCTCGATGGCGTAGTCCAGATAGCGGAGATTATTCACATGGTGGTTGGTGTCGATGTCCCGACGGCCCGCCGTCGTCTCGTAGGCAACAGAGACGCCTGCCGGGGTACTGCCGTTGTGGGGAATGGGCTTACCCTCAAAGAGCTCCCGGCTGTCCAGGTGGGGGCCGTAGGCGGCCCGGGCGGCGTCGGTAATCCGGACGGGCCTGCCCGTGGCGGCGCTTACCAGAATCCAGTGGCTGGCGGCCTGGGCGATCAGCTCCCCGCCGGCGTAGACCAGGAAATAGCGGTCCGACGCGAAGCCCTCCACGGACCGGGGCCAGGTTTCCACCCGCAGGTCCGTCCGCCACGCCGGACGCCGCGCCAGCTCCAGCCGCCAGCCGGTGAGAATCCAATGGACCCCCGTACGGGCAATGTCCTTCAGGCCGAAGCCCACCTCGTCGGAGGCCACGGAGGCGGCTTCCTGGAGGATGCGCAGCAGCCCTCCGTGGCTTAGACGCTGGTCCGGGCCGATGTCCGAGTAGGCCACGGCGGCGTCGTAAATGAAATGAGGCGTAGAGATCCCTCCTGTTTTTCGTAATTGCCCCTCCATTGTACCTTGAAACGGCGGGGATGTCAAAGAAGAAATTTTTTCGCCACCGATGGCGGCGTCCCTTTGCCCCAGTATAAGGGTCGCCCCGGAAAAAGTCAACACCCGCCCCGGATTTGTGCGCTGCAGGGCTTTTCAACCGGCGGCTTCTGTTGTATGATACCTATATAAAGTCAAAGGGGGTTTTCCTATGGAGCGCGCCGTGGAATTGATGGAGATGCTGGAGGCCAGAGACCGCCGGGCCCGGCGGCAGCGGGAACTGCTGGAGCGGTACCGCCTGCCCCTGATCTCCTTTACCATGAACATCGCCGGGCCGGTGAAAAACGGTCCCCTGATCCGCCGGGGCTTCCGGCTGGGCCGGAGGCTTCTGCTGGAGCAGCTGGAGCGGATGGGCGTCCCCTGCGTCTTTCGGGAGGAGCGGGACGAGGCCGCCGGCTGTGAGGGGCTCTATGCGGCAGACGCCGCCCCTGGGGCCCTCAAGGAGCTGACCTGCGCCTTGGAGGACGGCACGGAGCTGGGGCGGTTGTTCGATATGGACGTCCTGACCCCCGAGGGGAGCAAGCTGGACCGTCCGTCGCCCCGGAAATGCCTGATCTGCGGCGGCCCCGCCAAGATCTGCGCCCGGAGCCGCATCCACCCCGTGCCGGAGCTCCAGGAGAAAACCCGGCAGCTGCTGGAGACCGGCCTGAACCGGCACGATGCCGAAACCGCCGCCGGGCTGGCCGTCCGGGCCCTTCTGTACGAGGTCTGTGTCACCCCTAAGCCGGGGCTGGTGGACCGGCGCGGCAGCGGAAGCCACCGGGATATGGACATCTTTACCTTTCTGCGCAGCGGCGCCGCCCTGTGGCCCTATTTCGCCCGGTGCGTACAGACCGGGCGGGAGACGGCCCTGCGGCCCGCCCCGGAAACCTTTGCCGCCCTCCGCTGGCCGGGAAAGCTGGCCGAGGGAACCATGTACGCCGCCTCCAGCGGCGCGAACACCCACAAGGGGGCCGTTTTCTCCATGGGGCTGCTGTGCGGCGGGCTGGGCCGGCTGGACCGGGACCTCTGGCCCCAGCCGGAGCGGGTCCTGGCGGAGATCGCCGCCATGACGGCGGGAACCGTGGAGCGGGAGCTGTCCGGCCTCACCGGAGAAACCGCCCGGACGGCGGGCCAGCGGTTCTACGTACAGTACGGCGTCACCGGCGTGCGGGGACAGGCGGAGGCGGGGTTCCCCGCCGTGCGGGACTGGGGGCTCCCCGTATTGGAGGCCGGGCTGGCCCAGGGGAAAAGTCCCGACGAGGCCGGCGCCGCCGCCCTGCTGGCCCTGCTGGCCCACACCACAGACACCAACCTCATCGCCCGGGGCGGCATCCGGACCCAGCGGGAGACGGCGGCCCGGATGGAGGCCCTGCTCCGGGAGGAGCCCTATCCCTGCCGGGAGACACTGGAGCGGCTGGACCGGGCGTTTACGGAGGGCGGCCTCTCCCCCGGCGGCAGCGCCGACCTGCTGTCGCTGTGCTGGATGCTGCATTTTCTGCAAAAGGAGGACAAATAGATGGCATATTCCATTTCCCGGGTATCCCCTGGCGACAAGCGGACCATGGCGGAGATCGACGCGCTGCTGGTGCGGGAGGGCATCCGCCGGGACCGAAACCTGGACTACACCTGCGCCATGTACGACGAGGGCCGCAGGGTCGTTGCCACGGGGAGCTGCTTCGGCTGTACCCTGCGCTGCCTGGCCGTCTCCGCCGCCCATCAGGGGGAGGGGCTTCTGAACCAGGTGGTGACCCACCTGATGGAGGTCCAGCTGGAGCGGGGAAATCTGCGGCTGTTTCTCTACACCAAGGAGTCCACGGCGAAGTTCTTCGGGGATTTGGGGTTTTACGAGATCGCCCGGGCGGACGGCGCGCTGGTCTTTATGGAAAACCGGCGGGACGGGTTCGGGCGCTACCTGCGGGATCTGGAGCAGGCCCGCAGACCGGGCCGCTCCGCCGCCCTGGTCATGAACGCCAACCCCTTCACCCTGGGCCACCGCTATCTGGCGGAAACCGCCGCGGCGGCATGCGATACGCTGCATCTGTTCCTCGTCAGTGAGGACGCCAGCCTGGTGCCCTTCTCCGTCCGGAAGGAGCTGGCACGGGCCGGCACGGCCCACCTCGACAATGTGGCGCTTCACGACAGCGGGCCCTATATCATCAGCAGCGCCACCTTCCCCAGCTATTTTCTGAAAGACGAGGCGGCGGTCATCGACGGCCACGCCCGGCTGGACCTGGCGGTCTTCGTCCACATCGCCCGGGCGCTGGACATTACCGTCCGTTATGTGGGTGAGGAGCCTGCCAGCCAGGTCACGGGGATCTATAACCAGGTCATGGCCTCCCAGCTCCCCCGGGCGGGCATCGACTGCGTGATCGTCCCCCGTCTGGCCGTATCGGACGAGGCCGTCAGCGCCAGCACGGTCCGCAGGCTGATCCAGCAGGGGCGGCTGGAGGAAATCCGACCCCTGGTACCGGAAAGCACCTACGCCTACTTTACCAGCCCGGAGGCGCGGCCGGTGATCGACCGCATCCGGCGGGCGGAGCATGTGGTCCACTACTAAAAAACAGGCGGCCGGATTTTCCGGCCGCCCATCTGCGTGTCCCTGATGTATTATTTCCGAGCTTTAAGCTCGGAAATAATACCTTTGATGCAAGCCGTTTTGCTCGCCGCTGTAAACAGCGGCAACCGCAAAACATGGCAAATATTACTTCCGACCTTTCGGTTCGGAAGTAATAAATAAACCGTCAGCAGTACTTTGCCGTCGCCTTCCGGATCATGTCCACGCACTCGTCTACAATGGGAGAGTCGCTCTCCACCAGAGGGGCCAACGGCGCGCGGACGCTGCCCGCATCGGGGCCGCCCAGGCGGCGGAGGATCTCTTTGATGGTTGCGTACATGTTTCCCGTAGTGGAGCACATCTTGTAGATAATCCGGCAGCACTCGTTCTGGACCTCCCGACCCCTGGCCATGTCGCCGGCCTGATAGAGCGCAAATATCTTCAGATACAGCTCCGGCATGGCGCCGTAGGTGCCGCCGATGCCGCCGATGGCCCCTGCGGCCAGGCCGGAGAGCAACTGCTCATCGGGGCCGTTAAACGCTGCCGCGCCCTCGTCCGTCCACATCTGGATGTCCTGGACGGGCATGGAGGAGTTCTTGACGCCGATAACCCGGGGATTCTTCAGCATTTCCTTCAGCAGGGGCACCGTCAGGGCTACGCCCGCCAGCTGGGGGATGTTGTAGATGACGAAATCCGTGTTGGGGGCCGCATCGGAAATGTCGTTCCAGTACTTGGCGATGGCGGCGGGGGGAAG
>VSNB01000065.1 GCA_009774055.1 Clostridiales bacterium | reverse complement strand
TCCCCAGGGAGAACAGCTCCCGGGCCCGCTTGGGAATGACGACCTGCCCCCGCTCCCCCATCTGCACCACGCCGAACACATGCTTCCCCCGGGGGGGCGGCGGGAAGCCGCCGGGCTTCTGTTCGTAGTGGAGGAGGTCGTCCAGGGATACGCCGTACAGCTCCGCCAATTTGTCGCTGTGGAGGATATCCGGGGTCGTCTCCCCGGCCTCCCATTTCGCCAGGGCCTGCCGGGTAACGCCCACGGCCTCCGCCGCCCTCTCCTGGCTCAGGCCGTTGGCCCGCCGCAGGGCGGACAGGTTTTTCGCAAGGCTGCTCAGTTCCATGACGCTCCGTCCTTTCCTATTTTTCATACCTGATTATACCAGAGTTTTGCGGCCCCGCAACCAACCAAAGGCGGCATTTTTTGTTCGGTTTGGTTGCGTGTCCGGATGCGGCGGGGAGGGTTTACACCGGGGCGCGCCCATGCTATAATACAGCATACGACAAAAAAGGAGCTGATTCATATGAAAATGAAAAGAGCCGTTTCTGTGCTGCTCTCCCTGGTTCTCCTGCTGTCCTGCCTCTCCGGATGCAGGCACCCCGGGGAGCAGCCGGAGCCGCCCTCGCCCATATCCGAACCAACGGAGCAGCTTTCCGTCCAGGAGCTGGCGGAGGCGGTCCTCTCCGTCTCCGGGAAGGAGGATACGCTGGAAATCGAACGCTTGAACCAGGAAGCGGACGCGGACCGGCTGGCCGCCTACATAGAGGCCGTCTGCGGCCTGGCCCCGGAGGCGTGGGAGGACGCCGCCGTTATCCGGGGCATGGGGGCCTCCGCTTTTGAAATCGTTGTGCTGCGGCTGGAGGACGAGGACGCCGCCGAGGAGCTGGAGCCGGCGCTGGCGGAGTACCTCACCGCCCGGGAGGGGGCCTTTACCGGGTACGCCCCTGCGGAGGCGGAAATGGCCTCCAAGGGCCAGGTCCGGCGGGAGGAGCGGACGGTGGGGCTCTTCATCTGCCCAAACCCGGAGGGAGCCGCGGCGGCGTTCTCCGCCGCGTATAAGGGAGAAGAGCTGCCTGCGCCGGTGGAGGCGAAGCCCACGGAGGAGGCGTTCACGCCGCTGTTTGAGCTGAAGGACCTGCTCCACCGGCTGCTGCTGGAGGCGGCCTGCCCGGAGTGGCCGGACATGGAAAAGATGTGGACACATGGGGCTGACAATAAGAGCGCTACCGGCTGGTGGGTCCCTGACGACGGAGGCGATTGGACACTGGGCGGCGTGACGGAGTGGGGCCTTGATGAAGATGGCAATGTATCAGAAATAACGCAGAACGTAGAGTACGAGGTAATGGTATATCTGATGGACAGTGCGGAGGAGGCGTCGGATTGGGCCGACAATCTAAGCCGGCGTCTGGAAGAACAGGAGGAGAAGTACCGGCAGAGCGGCGACGAGGTCAAGGCGGAGCTGCTGGCCAATGGCAGGGCCGTCTCCTCGGGCCGCTATGTGGCTTCTATCGTCAGCGACCACACGGAGGACGCCGTGCATCTGTTTCCCCGGATTGTCAACGATCCGGAAACCAGCGGATACTTCCGCCGCTACATTGACGGCCTCCAGCCCGCGAAACCTGCGGACCCCGACCCGGACTACCCGGACCGCGTCCGGTTCGTCCCGCCCAATGAGGAAGATATGTCCCTCTATGACACCTCCGCCATTCTGGCGGCCTGGGAGAAGGGCGACCCGTCCGGGCTCAGCGGCGATGACCGGGAGATCTATGACGCCGCGGAAGCCATTCTGGCGGAGATCATAAAGGACGGCATGACAGAGGTGGAGAAGGAAATCGCCGCCTACGGATGGCTGGTAAACAACGTGGACTACGACTGGACCCATCAGGACGCGCTGGCGGAGACGGACCGGCGGTCCTACGGCCCCTACGGCGGGCTGGTGGACCGGGCGGCGGTGTGCCTGGGGTACGCCGTGTCCTTCCAGCTTCTCATGGACATGAGCGGCGTGGAGTGCCTCACCATCGTGGGCGCGGCTTTCAACAGCACCGGGGACCACGCCTGGAACATGGTGAAGCTGGACGGGGAGTGGTACTGCGCGGACGTGACCTGGGACGCCAACGGCAGAGAGCAGATGGGCGGCAGCTGCGAGTGGCGGTACCTCAACCTCACCAGCGACGAAATGGGCAGAAACCACCAGTGGGACTACGCCAACACCCCTGAGGCCACGGCGGAGGACCGGGGCGGCGCGGCTGTCCAGGAGTAAAAAAACGGAGCGGCATGACAAATGCAAGTCATGCCGCTCCGGCTTTTTATCACTTTTTACTCCTTCACTGTGCCGTCCGCGTTGAACAGCGGCAGGGGGGCCAGGCAGGTAATATCCTTCCGGGACAGGGCGTCGCCCTCCGCAAGGACGGCGGCGCGGCCGGTGACGGTGCCGCCTGCGGTCTTCACCAGCTCCTCCAGAGCGTGGAGGCTCTCGCCGGTGGAGATCACGTCGTCCACGATGAGAATCCGCCTGCCCTTGATGCGGGCGCAGTCGTCGGCTCCCAGGAACAGGTCCTGCTGGCGCAGGGTGGTGATGGAGCGGACGGAGACGTGGATGGGGTCGGGCATGTAGACCTTGGACCCCTTCCGGGCGATGAAGTACTTCTCCGCGCCGGACTGGCGGGCCATTTCGTGGATGAGGGGGATAGATTTGGCCTCGGCGGTAAGCATATAGTCGTAGCTGTCCGCCGGCACCGCATCCAGCAGGGCTTTGGCGCAGGCGACGGTGAGCTCGGCGTCGCCGAACATGATGAACGCGCCGATGTACAGCTCGTCGCTGACCTTGCAGAGGGGAAGCTGCCGTTCCAGGCCGGCAACCTTCATGGTATACGTCATAAGAGGGAGCCTCCTTTTCATTTTTCCACTCTTATTATAGCTTTCAGCCAGAAAAAGTCAAGCGGCGGAGGAGCCCTTCTTTCCTCCCGCCGGGCCGGCCCCCGCCGTCCAGATGAAACATATAAGCGGTAGATGCTACAAAAGAGCGCGATACAAAGACAACTGTTTTGTCTATGCAGACAAAATTTTTATCTGCCGCGAAAAAATCGTTGCGCGGGGGAAAAAGTTGTGCTACGATTTTATGCATTAAAGCGCCGGCGGGCGCGAAAAATCTCCGCCGGTCCCAGTTTGGAGGTAGTAAAAATGAGTATAAAGAACGAATATTTAAACAGCCTGATGGACCGCGTCGTCGCCCGGAACCCGGCGGAGCCGGAGTTCCACCAGGCGGTCCGGGAGGTTCTCGCCTCCCTGGTCCCCGTGGTGGAGGCCCGCCCGGAATTCATCAAGGAGGGCGTCATGGACTGCCTGGTGGAGCCGGAGCGGATCATCAAGTTTCGGGTGCCCTGGGAGGATGAGCAGGGCAACGTCCACGTCAACCGGGGCTTCCGGGTCCAGTTCAACTCCGCCATCGGCCCCT
Source organism: Clostridiales bacterium (assembly GCA_009774055.1). Taxonomy (GTDB): domain Bacteria; phylum Bacillota; class Clostridia; order Oscillospirales; family Oscillospiraceae; genus Pelethomonas. The sequence continues at coordinate 10,389 of VSNB01000065.1, read as the reverse complement.
ACAAGGGCGGCCTGCGGTTCCACCCCAGCGTGTACGAGGGCATCATCAAGTTCCTGGGCTTCGAGCAGATCTTCAAAAACAGCCTCACCGGGCTGCCCATCGGCGGCGGCAAGGGCGGCAGCGACTTCGACCCCAAGGGGAAGACCGACCTGGAGGTCATGCGCTTCTGCCAGAGCTTCATGACGGAGCTGTTCAAGTATATCGGGCCGGACACCGACGTGCCCGCCGGGGACATCGGCGTGGGGGGCCGGGAGATCGGGTACCTCTTCGGCCAGTACAAACGGCTGCGCAACGAGTTCACCGGCGTCCTCACCGGCAAAGGCCTCACCTACGGCGGCTCCCTGGCCCGGACCGAGGCCACGGGCTACGGCCTGTGCTACTTCACCGACTGCATGCTCAAGGGCGCGGGGAAGAGCTTCGAGGGGGCCGTGGCTGCCATTTCCGGCTCCGGCAACGTCGCCATCTACGCCTGCGAGAAGGCCGTCCAGCTGGGGGCCAAGGTGGTGACCATGAGCGATTCCGGCGGCTATATCTACGACAAGAACGGCATCGACCTGCCCCTCATCAAGCGGCTCAAGGAGGTGGAGCGCAAGCGGATCTCCGCCTATGTCGACATCCACCCCGAGGCAGAGTACCATCCCGGGTGCGCCGGCGTGTGGCAGGTCCCCTGCGGCATCGCCCTGCCCTGCGCCACCCAGAACGAGCTGGACCTCAACTCCGCCAAGGCGCTGATCGCCAACGGCTGCTTCGCCGTGGCCGAGGGGGCCAACATGCCCTGCACACCCGACGCGGTGGACGCCTTCCAGGCCGCGGGGGTCCTCTTCGCCCCCGCCAAGGCCGCCAACGCCGGCGGCGTAGCCACCTCCGCCCTGGAAATGAGCCAAAACTCCATGCGCTTCTACTGGACCTTCGAGGAGGTGGACGACCACCTGCGGAGGATCATGACGGACCTGTACCGCAACGCGTCCAGCGCCGCCGAACAGTACGGCTCTCCCGGCGACCTGGCGGCGGGCGCCAACATCGCCGGATTTTTGAAGGTCGGCGAATCCATGCTGGCCTACGGCATCGTGTAAGGGGGCAGGCAGATGAACGACTATATCGCCCGCGTATCGGAAAACCTGGCGGAAAAATACGCCCATGAGCCGGAGTACCTCCAGTGCGTGAACACCTGGCTGGACATGATCGCTCCCGCCGCGGAGGACCCCCGGTATGAGGAGCTGGACCTCATCACCCGCATGGTGGAGCCGGAGCGGATGTTCACCTTCCTGATCCCCTGGGTGGATGACCGCGGCGTCACCCACACCAACCACGGCTACCGGGTCCAGTTCAATTCCGCCATCGGCCCCTACAAGGGGGGCCTGCGGTTCCATCCCGGCGTGACGGCATCGGTAGTGAAATTCCTGGGGTTCGAGCAGACCTACAAGAACGCCCTCACCGGCCTGCCCATCGGCGGCGCGGCAGGGGGTGCGGACTTTGACCCCCGGGGGAAGTCCAACCGGGAGATCATGCGCTTCTGCCAGAGCTTCATGTACGCCCTGTACCGCTATATCGGCGCGGACACCGACGTGCCCGCCGGGGATATCGGCGTGGGCAGCCGTGAAGTGGGCTGGCTTTACGGCGCTTACAAGAAGGTGACAGGCCGTGCGGAGAGCTCCGCCCTCACCGGCAAGGGCCTCACCTACGGCGGCAGCCGCATCCGCCAGGCGGCGGCGGGCTTCGGCACGGTATATTTTCTGGCCCGGATGCTGGAGCACCAGGGGGAGACGCTGGAGGGCAAGCGGCTGATCGTCTCCGGCTTCGGCAACATGAGCTGGGGCGTGTGCCGCAAGGCCGCCGAGCTGGGCGGCAAAGTGGTGACCCTCTCCGGCCCCGACGGGTATATCTACGACCCCGACGGCGTAGCTACCCAGGAGAAGTACGACTTCATGGTGACCATGCGCTACTCCGGCGAGGACCGGGTGGAGGCCTACGCCGACCGGTTCGGCGTGGAGTTCCACCCCGGGAAGAAGCCCTGGGAGGTCCCCGGCGACGTGGCGATGCCCTGCGCCACCCAGAACGAGCTGACGGTGGACGACGCGGTGCTGCTCATCGCCAACAACGTCCGCTACTACGTGGAGGGGGCCAACATGCCCGCCACCACCGACGCCCTGCGGCTGCTGCGGCTCAGCCCCAAGATCCTCACGGCGGGGGCCAAGGCCAGCGGCTCCGGCGGCGTGGCGGTGTCCGCTCTGGAAATGGCCCAGAACGCCATCCGCTACAGCTGGTCCCGGCGGGAGGTGGACGAGAAGCTGCGGGCCATCATGAGCAGCATTTACGACGCTTCCGCCGCCGCCGCAGAGGAGTACGGCCTGGGGTACGACCTCATCGCCGGGAACGACATCGCGGCCTTCAAGAAGATTTCCGAGGCCATGATCGCCCAGGGACTGTAAGAAGCTGTATTCACAGGTGGGGGATGCGGTCCGGGCGAGGGATTTTGCCGTCCTGCAAGGCAAAAAAATCGCAGGAATACTTGGCGTATTGTAAGATTTTTTAACGCGGCAGGGCGGCAAAAGGCCCGTCCAGACGGTGTTCAACACCTGTGAATACAGCTTCTAAAGGAAGCTCCGGGGGCTTGCGTCCCCGTTCCCGCTGTGCTATAATGGCCCCCGGACGCTCCGCTATTTCGACGGAGCGCAGGAGGCGTTTATGGGAAAATTTAATGGAATGCTGTTGATCAGCGACTACGACAATACCTTTCAATACACAGAATCCGCCCTCTCCGGCGGCGGGGCGGAGGCGGTGCCGCCGCCCCCCTCGCGGAACCTGGCGGCGGCGGAGCGCTGGATTTCCGAGGGCGGGCAATTCGCCATCGCCACCGGGCGGTCCCTGGGGGCCTTCCGACAGCATGCGGAGCGCATCCCCATCAACGCGCCCGTCATTGTGGATAACGGCGGCGGCATCTACGATCTGGCCGGGAAGCGCTATCTGGTCCGCAAGCTCCTGCCGGACTGTGCGCTGGAGGACATGATGGGGCTGGAGGGAGCCTTTCCGGGCACGTCCATGGAGCTGTATCTCTCCGATGAGCGCATCCACGCCCTCCACCCCACCCAGCGGAACGTCCAGCACGCCCTGCTCACCGGGATGCCTTTCCTGGAGATCGGCGCACTGAACCGGGAAACCATCCCCGTCCCTCTGGCCAAGGTGCTGTTCATGGCGGAAATGGCTACGCTGCAAAAGCTCCGGGCCTACATGGCGGACCACGGCTGGGAGGAGAAGTACGAAATGATCTTTTCCAGCGACCACCTGATGGAGCTCACCGCCAAGGGGGCCGACAAGGGGGCCATGGCCCGGGAGCTGAAGCGGCTCACCGAGTGCCATACCCTCATCTGCATCGGCGACCACGCCAACGACCTGCCCATGCTGCAGGCGGCGGACCGCGCCTTCGCGCCCGCCAACGCCATCGAGGCGGTGCGGGGCGCCGACGGCGTCACCGTGGTCTGCCACTGCCTGGAGGGCGCCGTGGCGGACGTGGTGGACTGTCTGGAGCAGGCGGGTACATAATGAATAAACATCGGCGGGCCGGAAATAAACCGGCCCGCCGATGCTTTTTGCTGGCCATGTACTTTGTTTCCTCCTCTCAAAATACAAATAAGGAAAACGGAGATTTCACTTTTTTTGTTTACAACCTGGCCCAGCCGTGCTATAATGCCTCCCGACTGGTTTCCACACCCAGTCCAAGCGCGGGGCTTCCCCCGCGTTCGTTCGGCTGTACCGGGCTGGCGGCCCGGCGCGGACCGTTCTCTAAACAAAAAATGGAGGTATCCCAAACATGAAAGCAAAACTCGACATCCGCCAGATCACCTTCGCCGCCCTGACCGGGGCCCTGTATGTCACGCTGTGCTACTTCGGCAACATCTTCGGCCTGTCCTTCGGCATTTTCCAGTGCCGGTTCGCCGAGGCGCTGACCGTACTGCCCTTCCTGTGCCCCTCCTCCGCGTGGGGCCTGTTCGCCGGGTGCATCCTCTCGAATATCATCAGCCCGTACGGCCTGCCGGATCTGATCTTCGGCTCCCTCGCCACCCTGGCGGCGGGGCTGCTGACCGCCCGGTGCCGGAACAAATGGCTTGCCCCCCTGCCGCCGGTGATCTGCAACGGGCTGATCGTAGGAGCCCTGCTGGCCTGGTACCAGACGGGCTTTACCGCCGCCTTCCCCGCCGCGTTCGCCTTCAACGCCGTATCCGTGGGCGGAGCGGAGCTGCTGGTGTGCTATGTGCTGGGTCTGCCGCTGCTGGAGGTCCTGACCAGAAGCCGCGTCCTGCCCCAGCGGGCGGTATGAATCATATTACGTAAAGCCGAGCCCGCCTTCCGCGAAAAGCAGAAGGCGGGCTCATTCTGCGCGTCATCCGGCGGCGCCCATTCGTCACCCCTGCAGCAGAGGCAGAATAAACCCCGCCAGCATGGTCAGCACCAGCACGATAATGATCACCCTGGAAATAACTTTCACCCATTTCGGATTCATTTCTCCACCTCCCCGCTTATCCTTTTTCGAATGGCCTTTTCCGCCTTGCTCCTGGGAAGCATCAGCTCATGGCCGCAGGTTTCACACCGCAGCTTGATGTCCATCCCCAGCCGCAGGACTACCCAGGTCTTTCCCCCGCAGGGATGCTGTTTTTTCAGCTCCACCCGGTCATTTAATTTTAAATCCAGCAAGAAATCACCTCTTATTCCGCACGGGTCAAGCGCTGTGGCGCATACACTGTCCTATCAGAAAAACAAGGACGGTGTATCACATGCGCAGGAACGAATATCTGCCGGAGGGCGTATGCCCTCTGTTTCCGGAAAACCAGCCCCTCAGCGTCCTCCGCGAGGCCATGGAGGACCAGACGGTCCTGGAGGGCCTGACCATCCGCTGTGACGCCCGGCGGGACCTGACGGTCCGCTTCGGCGGCTATGAGGGCGTTATCCCCCGCGCGGACGGGATTCACCCCGCCATCAGCGGCGCGGAGCGGGACATCGCCCTCCTCTCCCGAGTAGGCAAGCCCACCTGCTTCACCGTTACCGGAATAGAAACCGACGGCGGCGGCAGGCCCCATTTTACCCTCTCCCGACGGGCGGCTCAGGAGCAGGCCATCGCGTACCTGCTGGAGCACGGTGCGCCCGGCGCGGTGCTCCCGGCCCGGGTGACCCACCTGGAGAGCTTCGGGGCCTTCGTGGACCTGGGCTGCGGCTTCACGTCCCTGATCCCCCTGGAGAACCTCTCCGTCTCCCGGGTGTCCCACCCCTCAGACCGCTTCCGGGCGGGGCAGGACATCCTGGCCGCCGTCACCGGCGTGGACGCCGCGTCCTGCCGGTTTTATCTGACCCACAAGGAGCTGCTGGGGACCTGGCTGGAGAACGCGGCCCGCTTCGCTCCCGGCAGCGCGGTACCGGGCATCGTCCGGGGCATCAAGGAGTACGGCATTTTCATCGAGCTGGCCCCCAACCTGACTGGCCTGGCGGAATGGCGGGGAGACGTGTCCCCCGGGGACGCGGTATCCGTGTACATAAAATCCATCCGGCCCGACACCCGGAAGATCAAGCTGCAGATCATACAAAACCTGGGGCCCGCCCGGGAGCCGGCGGACATCCGGTATTTTATCACCGACGGGACGATTGACGGCTGGGCGTACTAGTCCGGCCCCTTGATCTTCTCCCAGTACGCCTTCGCCGCCTGTTCGGTCTTATTGTCCCCGTACTGGTAGTAGGAGGCCCCCGCCAGCTCGTCCGGCAGGTACTGCTGCTTCACCCAGTGGCCCGGGAAGCTGTGGGGGTAGCGGTAGCCCTGCTCCCGCTCCTGTCCGGTGGTGTCGGCGTGGACATTCTGCAATTCCCTGGGGACGGACCCGGTCCGTCCCTTTTTCACGTCCGACCAGGCCGCGCCGATGGCGTTGATCACGCTGTTGGACTTGGGCGCGGTGGCCAGCAGGATCGCCGCCTGGGCCAGAGGCAGCTGGGCCTCCGGCAGTCCCAGCTGCATGGCGGTATCCACGCAGGATTTCACGATGGAAACGGCCTGGGGGTAGGCCATGCCCACGTCCTCGCTGGCGGAGCACAGCAGCCTCCGGCAGGGGGTAATGAGGTCCCCTGCCTCCAGAAACCGGGCCAGGTAATGCAGCGCCGCGTCCGGGTCGCTGCCCCGGAGGGATTTCATCAGGGCGGAGGCCAGGTCGTACATGGCGTCGCCCCCCCGGTCGTAGCGCATGGCGCTGCGCTGGCTGACCTGCTCCGCGTCGGATACCGTCAGCCGCAGCCTTCCCTCCTCCGCCGGGGCGGCCTCGTAGAGCAGCTCCACGGCGTTCATGGCCTTGCGCACGTCCCCGCCGCAGGCGTGGGCGATGTAGTCCGGCACCCCCTCCTCCCAGTCCAGGGGCAGGGGGCTTTCCGCCTGGATCAGGGCCAGGGCCCGCTCCACGGCGGGCCGGACGTCGGCGGCGGTCACGGGCTTGAATTCAAACACCGTGCTCCGGCTGAGCAGGGCGGCATAGACGTAAAAGTAGGGATTTTCGGTGGTGGAGGCGATCAGGGTAATAGACCCATTCTCCATAAATTCCAGCAGGGACTGCTGCTGCTTTTTGTTGAAGTACTGGATCTCGTCCAGATACAGCAGCACGCCGCCCGGCGCCAGCAGCGTCCCCACGTCCCCGATGATGCCCTTCACATCCTGAAGGGAGGCGGTGGTGGCGTTGAGCTTGTACAGCGTGCGGTGGGTCCGTTTGGCGATGATGTTGGCAATGGTGGTCTTCCCGGTCCCGGAGGGACCGTAAAAGACCATGTTGGCGTCTGTGCCCTTCTCAATGAACCGGCGCAGCAGGGCGTTGGGCCCCAGCAGATGTTTCTGCCCCACCACCTCGTCCAGCCCCTGCGGCCGGATCCGGTCCGCCAGCGGATGGTCCATGGGCGGTCACGCTCCTTTCGGTTTTAGTTACGGGGGCGTTCTTTTCTTTGTGAACAAAGAAAAGAACCAAAAGAAAAACTTTTTGCACGCCCTGCGGGCCGTGGGGGCAGGCGCCTGCTCCTGTTGAGATTCTTTGCGTAAATACAGCGCCTGCAGGCGCGGAACTCTGTTCCGCGCAGAATTTTTGTGGTCTAAATTCGGCCGCACGGCTCACGCTGTGCTGGGGGGCTCGTCTAACGGGGGTATGGCAAAAATATTTACAGGTCCAGTTCGTACTTGTATTCCAGGAACTCCCGGTCGGAGCCGCGCTTTTTTACCACCTTTGTCTCCACGACGCGGAAGCCGAATTTTTGGGCTATGGCGTTGGAGCCGGGGTTCTCGCTGAAGATGAAAATGGTGACCTTTTTTGCGCCCTGGCTCCTGGCATGGCCGATCATGCCGTCCACCATTTCCGTGCCGTAGCCCTGCCGCCAGAAGTTTTTGTGGACACAGTAGGCGATGTCGTATACTGCGCCGTTCTCCTCAGGGATGAAGCTGCATGTGCCAATGCGCTCTCCGGTTTCCTTGAATTCGGCGATCAGGTAGCAGCACTCCTCATGCTCTCCCAGCTGCTCGATTTCCCGCAGATATTCGTCGCTGACCGTCTCCATGGCCTCGTCCATCAGATATTCCCCCATCTCCGGGTCGTTCCAGATGCCGAGGGCGAAGCGGGCGTCCGCCGGGGTGAAGCCCCGCAGGTACAGGCGGCTTGTTTCAATGGGCTGAATTTTCATTGCAAATTTCCTCCTAATCCCGACCACATTTTTCCGCGTCGATGGCCAGGACCGCCATCAGCGCGCACAGCGCGTTGGACGGGTCGGGGACGTCGATGACATAGGTATCCGTCCAGTTGAACAGCTCCTTGCCGATGGCGGCGACCAGGCCCTGGCTGGGGCTGGTGATGGAGTAGTCCCACTCCGTCCAGCTGCCCTCCACCTCCCAGTCGCTGCAATCGAACACGAAGCGGGGCGTGAAAAAGCTGAACTCCTTCTTCAGACAGCCCAGGTATTCCCCGTAGGCGGTCAGCTCAAACTGCGGCAGAAAAGTCAGCACGCGCTCCTGAACCGTGCCGATATGCCGGCCCTGGGCATCCATAATATGCAGGCAGTGCCCCCAGCTGAGCTTGCCCTCCACAGTGAACAGGGTCCGCCCCGCCTCATCGTAGATGTCATAGCTGTCGAACCAGGAGAACAGACGCTGTTTGAATAGCATTTTCATAGCGGTTTCCTCATTTCTCCCGCCGCGCGGGATTGGACGCGGCCCCGGATTCCGGAAGGCCGCGGGGATTTATAGCAATTCTCAGAAATAATAACAGCAAAGGAGGCGGATACAGGCGGTACAGCACAAGGATGACGACGCAGGCGGGCTGACGCCCGTCAGGGAGGAAGACGCAGGGATATGCCGCCTGTATCTGCCAAACTGCTGCCAGTATCTTTGAGGATTGCTATAGATTCTTAGTGTATCACACTTTCGCCGGGACCGCAACCTCCTTTCATCGCCCGTCGCGGGATGTGGAAGGACAGCCGGAGCCCGCCCTCAGCGGTACAGCCTCTCCGTCAGCCGGTCGATCTCCCGGACGCACCGCTCCGCCTCCTCCCCCCGGTGGCCCGCCCGGCACAGGCGGGCGATCTCCCGGTGGATGGAATTCTCCGGGTCGAAGGGCGGAATGCGCAGCTTTTCCAGCACATGGGCGGAAATGCTGGTGGGGCGCATATAGCCCTGGACGCACCGGGCCGCAGGGGTGGAGGACAGCACGCCGCAGAGGTAGTACGCCTCCTCTTCGCTGTCCAGGGCCACGTACATGACCTTCTCATTGGGCAGCAGCAGTTTCCGCCCCAGGTACGGGTCCTCCGCCGTCCCGATGACGGCGCAGACAAACTGGGTGGCGATGTATTTCCACACCACCTTCCAGGGAGCGAAGGTATAGGCCCCCACCCGCAGCGCCGCGTGGAATTCCTGCTGCTGGATAGCCTTCTCCCACCCGGCGAACCCCTTCCGCTGGTCCAGAACCTCCCGGAAAGAGGCCAGATAGGCGGCGGTCCGGGGGCACTCCGCCTCCAGCCGCCCCCAGGGCGTCGGGCGCAGCTTGGTTTCCGCCGTATGGGGGCAGAGGATATAGCTGTCCCAGGTGGTCCGCCACCGGCGGATGCCGCCACCCTTCAGCATGGGGTAGAGGTAGTCCGGCTCCAGCAGAGCCTCCACCTTCGCCGCCTTCCGCTTGGCCCGGGCCACGATATTGGACGCCCGCACCAGCCCGTCCTCCCCGCCGCGGACCTTCATCCAGTACACCGCGTTGGCCCCCCCGGTGAACACGCCGGTCCGGGCCCGGTAGGGATTGCTTCCCAGCATCCGCTCCAGCCCCGCCAGCTCCTCCGCCGGGGCGGTGAGCCAGGGGGAGGACGGGTCCGACGGGACGGCGGGCGATGCCTGCTGCTCCCGGACCGCAGCCCGCTCCATGGCCCGGGGCAGGGATGACCAGGGATCCACGGGACCGCGGCCCGCCTTCTCCCACAGGGCGTAGGGGACGGGATAGCGGGTATCCTCTCCCTTCCGGGCGAAGAACAGCGCCGCCCCCGCCGCCGCCCCGGGAAACACTTGCAGGGCCGACAGATCCTCCACCCGGAGGACCCGCAGCCCCGTACCGTCCGGCAGGCGGAACCGCCGGAACCCCGCCCCGTTCCGGGCGGACTTGAACACCCCCTGCCGCAGCACCAGGGCCAGGGTCCCCCCCTCCGCCAGCAGCCGGTCTGCCGCCGCGCAGGTCATGAGGACGGAAATGTCCTCCTTCAGAAAGCTCAGGGCCGGCCCCTTGGCGCTGACCAGGCCGTATCGGCTCCACAGGTGCTGGCTCCCGGCGCGGTAGGCGGGGGGCAGGTACTCCCAATTGACCCAGGGCGGGTTGCCCGCCACCAGGTCCGCCCGACGGACGTCCTCGGGCGGCTCCAGGGTGTCCGCCCGCTCAACAGGGAGCTCCACCGGCCCCTCCGCCCCGTCCAGCAGGTCCAATACCGCCAGCAGGCAGTTGGTTTTCGCCGTCAGAACCGCCAGCGGATTCAGGTCATAGCCCCGGACCGTCCGGAAAATCTCCTCCAGGCCGCACCCCGCCTGCCGCTTCCCGGCGATGGCCTGAAGCAGGAAAGTCCCCGAACCGCAGGCGGGGTCCGCGACCCGCAGGGTCCGGATGTCCCGGCCGTCCAGAGCCAGGCCCCGCCCCAGGGTGTACTCCGCCAGCCAGTCCGGGGTATAGTACTCCCCAAGGGCGTGGCGCAGCTGGGCGGGGATCAGTGCCTCATAGAGCCGCTTGAGGTCGTCCCGCCCCGCCAGGACGGCCCTGGCAGGGCCGCCGGCATACCGCCCCGCCTGCTCCGCTGCCGCCGCGAGGACCCGGTCCATGCCGGCGTCCAGCTCATAGAGGGGCCAGCCGTACCAGTCCCCGG
>VSNB01000064.1 GCA_009774055.1 Clostridiales bacterium | reverse complement strand
CCGCTGGACAGGGGAGAGGGGCTGGGGCAAAAACTCCCGGCAGGAGGACCGGGTCAATAGGGCATCGGAGAGAGTCATGGCGAGCCTCCTTTCTGCGGCATAGGCTGCAGAGCATTTTTTACCGCTTCTTATTTTCATTTGAATGTCGAGGGATGTCAAGAGGAAAAATGTGAAGTTTTTGTAAAATCCCACTTGCGTTAAAGGCGTTTATCTGTTACAATAAGCTCATCAACTACATATCGGAAGATGTCCGCAGGAGAGCGGAGGCCCTTGGAAAAGAAAGCGGCCTCCCACCGAAGGCGTAAATCGTACAGGTGCCGTGAGGCGGGACTGCGGGCGGACGAGGTTCTGGAGAACTCCGCGAATAGGCGGATGCCGAAGGTGCAAGCGGTCAAGCCGTAATCTCTCAGGCAAAAGGACAGGATTGATTAATGTTGCCCCCCCGAGCGGGAAATCCAGGGGGGGAGGGATTCATTTTTTCTGTCTTTGAGAGCAGCGGGGAGGCGTTGGCGCCTCCCCGCATTTTCTTTTGATGTGTAAATTGAAAAAGGAAAAGGAGAGAAGAGTATGGAACAGATCTATAGCGCAGTCGCAGCAGGAAACTCATGGCTTAACGACATCGTGTGGGGGATCCCGGCCCTATTCCTGCTGATGGGCGCGGGCATCATCCTGACGGTGGGCTTGAAGGGCTTCCAGTTCCGGAAGTTCGGCTATGCCATGAAGAACACCGTAGGCAAGATGTTCAAAAAACAGGAAGCCAAAGCCGGCGAGGTTACCCCCCTCCAGGCCCTGACCACCGCCCTGGCGGCTACCGTAGGCACCGGCAACATCGCCGGTATCACCACCGCCGTCACCCTGGGCGGCGCGGGAGCGATTTTCTGGCTGTGGGTGTCCGCCCTGCTGGGCATGGCCACCAAGTACTCCGAGGTGCTGCTGTCGGTGAAATACCGGGAGCGCAACGTCCTGGGCGACTGGGTAGGCGGCCCCATGTACTACATCAAGAACGGCCTGGGCAAGAACTGGAAGTGGCTGGGCGCGGTATTCTGCGTACTGGGCGGCTTGGCCTCCTTCGGCATCGGCAATGCTGTGCAGGTCGGTAATATCACCGACTCGATCAATACCGCTATCCAGTCCTTTGTTCCCGCCGCTGCGGACCATCAGATGGTCATCAACATCGTTGTGGCTGTGATCCTGATGGCTGTGATCGGCGTAGTGCTGGTGGGCGGCATCAAGCGTATCGGCGAAGTTACCGAGTTCCTGGTGCCCATCATGTCCATTATCTATATTGCGGCCTGCCTGGTCGTTATCGCTCTTAATGTCACTAAGGTGCCTACCGTCTTCGGCATGATCTTCCAGGGCGCATTCACTCCTGCGGCCGTCACTGGCGGCGCCGCCGGCGTGGGTATCAAGACCTGCATCACCTGGGGCGTTAAGCGCGGCGTATTCTCCAACGAGGCCGGCCTCGGTTCCGCTCCTATCGCCCATGCGGCCACCTCCGAGACGAACCCCGTCAAGCAGGGCCTCTACGGTATCTTCGAGGTGTTCATGGACACCATCGTTATCTGCACCCTGTCCGGTCTGACCCTGCTGCTGACCCTGGACGCCAGTACCCTTAACTACGGCGTGCCCGGCAGCACCGCCTTGAACGCTATGGCTCTTGGCACCGTCTTCGGCGGCAAGGCCGGCGCGCTGATCATCGCCATCGGACTGAGCCTCTTCGCCCTGTCCACCGTCCTGAGCTGGGGCCTCTACGGCACCCGCTGCTGGGAGTACCTGCTGGGGGAGAAGGCTGTGAAGCCTTATCAGATCATCTTCACTCTGGTGGTCATCATCAGCGCCACCATGGACCTGTCCCTGGCCTGGGCCATTGCCGACACCCTCAACGGCCTTATGGCGATTCCCAACCTGATTGGATTGATCCTCCTGTGCCCGGTGGTCTTTAAGCTGACCAGGGAATATTTTGACAACGAAAAACGGCTTAGAAAATAAGCTGTTCCCCTCCTAAAGAAGAGGACCGCCCTTAACCTTAATGGGCGGTCCTCTTTATCGCCTTCCTCCGCAGGGCGGTTGCGTGTTCTGTTGGTCCAGGAAATCCTGCCCCCAGCGGCACATGGCGTCCAGCACCGGCACTACGCTTTCACCGAAGGGCGTCAGGGAATACACCGTCTTGGGAGGCCGCTCCGGGATCACCTTCCGGCGGACCATGCCGCACTCCTCCAGGGCCCGGAGCTGCTGGGTCAGCATCTTGGGCGTTGCCCCGGGAAGCAGCCGCTGGAGAGCCATGTACCGCTGAGGACCGTCTTTCAGATGCCACAGGAGCAGGGGCTTGTATTTCCCGCCAATCAGAGAGAGTGTGGCCTCCACTGGGCATGTAAACTGCTGCTGTCTCATGTAACCTCCGTTTTGCATCGACTGGTTTTCTATGATTATAGCAGATTTCTTATCCAATGAGAAGAGCTACCCTTTTGGAAAGCATCTTCCTCAGAAGTGCCCTCTTGCGGATATTTCCAGATATGGTACAATGAATCTGCCCGGGAAACCAATTCAAGTAAAGGAGAATTGCCCTATGGATTTCATGGAACTGGCAAAGACACGCTGCTCCGTCCGCGCCTACACGGACCGGAAGGTGGAGCCTGAGAAGCTGGAAAAGATTCTGGAGGCCGCCCGCATTGCGCCCACGGCAAAGAACCTCCAGCCGGTGAAGCTGCTGGCGGTGCAGAGTGAGGAGGGGCTGGCAAAAGTCGGAAAAACCGCCAACATTTACGGCGCGCCCCTGGCTGTCATTGTCTGCGCCGATCATGAGCGGAACTGGGTCCGCCCCTTTGACGGAAAGCAGTCGGGAGACATCGACGCCTCTATCCTCACGGACCATATGATGCTGGAGGCGACCGAGCTTGGCCTGGGCAGCGTATGGATCTGCTACTTCAAGCCTGACGTGCTTCGGGAGGAATTTGCCCTGCCGGATCACCTGGAACCGGTGAATATTCTGGCCGTCGGCTACGCCGCCGGAGAATTCGCCAGCCCGGACCGCCACGACAAGGCCAGGGTTTCCATGGAGCAGCTGGTGTCCTACGAGAGCCTGTAATGTGAGAGGACCCCCGTCCGGTACAAGCCCGGGCGGGGGTCCTCCCATATTATGAAAGATGGAGGAAGGAGAAGAGCATGTCCAGTGTCTTGAAGCGAAAGACAACGCCGTCCGATTCCCAGCGAACGCCGCCATCATCCTCGGTGAGCTCGGCGGTAGTCAGAGGCTGGGCGATAGGGGAGAAGAGGACGCCCCACCACATGGGGGAGCTGTAGAGCAGCATAGCCAGCAGGCCGGCCATAATGGAAAGAATCACTTTATTTTTCAGTTTCATAATCGTTAAAATTTCCTGTTCGTAGGTGGAAGGGTCACTTTCAGTATGGACAGGAAATTTTTACATTATACAGGCCGGAGAAAAAATTTTTCGCTGCTGATGCTGTACGGCAGAAACAGGGACCTGCCAAATAAAAAGACCGCCATCCCGTTATGGGGGGATGGCGGTCAATCGCTCTTAATCTCTTGCCAGGGTAAACTGCTCTACCAGATGCTTCAGGCTGGCCGCTTCGGCGGACAGCTCCTCGCTGGCGGCGGCGCTCTCCTGGGCGGTGGCCGAGTTGGTCTGCACCACAGCGGAAATTTGGGCGACGCCCTCGGTAACCTGGCTGATCGCGGCGGTCTGGTTCTCCACTGCCGAGACGACAAGGTCCATCTGGGTAGTCACATGTCCGGCGTAAACGCTGGTCTGCTCCAGAGAAGCGGTAACCTTATTCACGACCTGACTGCCCTCAGAGACAGCGGCAATGGACCCGCTGATCAGATCCTTTGTGGCCTTGGCGGCTTCGTCAGATTTGGCGGCCAGGTTGCGTACCTCATCGGCGACCACGGCAAATCCCTTGCCGGCGGTCCCGGCCCGGGATGCCTCTACGGCGGCGTTCAGGGCCAGAATGTTGGTCTGGAACGCGATGTTCTCGATAGCGGCGATGATCTTGGAAATCTCCTCGGAGGATTTAGATATTTTCTCCATAGCCGAGTTCAGATCCTTGACATATTCCACGCTGATGCCGAGTTGTGCACCGGCCTGGTTAACGAACCCGCCCGCCTCCTCAGCAGCGGCGGCGGTCTGCTTGGCGCTGGTGGAAATGTCGGCGATGGTAGCCGCCAGCTCCTCCACGGAGCTGGCCTGCTCCATGGAGCCCTCGCTCAGGGTCTGGGCGCCGGAGGAAACTTGACCGCTGGCGGAGGAAACCTGACCGGCGGAGGCATTGATCTGCCGCATGGTGCCGCTCAGCTCCATTTTCAGCGTGCGCATGGAGGTCAGGATGCTCTGGAAGCCGCCTACATAGGCTTCACGGTGGGCGGACTGGATATCCAGATTCTGATTGGCGATCTCCGTAAGAAGATAGTCAATATCATGGATCATAATGTTCAAGCCCTGCACCATTTCCGCTGTGGAGCGGGTGAGCTCCGCCGTCTCGTCCTGGCCGGTGGCCTGGGGGACAGGAGAGGACAGGTCGCCCTTTACCAGCAGCTTCATCCGCTCGGCGCAGGCCCGCATGGGAACGCTGATATTGCTGGACAGCTTCAAGGCAACCACAATAGAAGCCAGACTGGCGGCAATGACGACCAGAACATTGAGGAGCATACCAAAATATGTATCGGCAAGATAGTCCTTCTTCATCGCGGTGACGGCGACGCTCCAGCCGTCCGTGCCGTCCACCGGGGCATAGGCCGTATACCTAGGACCGTCGGAGGCGTTATAGCCGTTGAAACCGCTTTTCCCCTGACGCATTTCTGCGTGAATGGCAGCCAGCCCTTTCAAGGACGTATTGGACTGCGCTTCCCGCTCGATATTCTGGGTAGTGATAGTCTCCAGAGTGGTGTCAGCAATGGTGTCTCCGGACTTGTTAATCATGTAGGCCCGGCAGTTTTCGCTGACTTTGATAGAGGAAACGATATCGTTGAGGAAGGTTTCCGGGGGGACAAAATAGACTACGCCTGCGACCTGGCTGCTGCGGGCCCCATCGGCGTAGATCGGAGCGGCTACCATAATGGACAGCTCGCCGGTGATTTTGCTGACCAAGGGCTCGGATACGTAGACGTTCCCCTGCATGGCCTGCTGTACGTATTCCCGGGTGGAGTAGTCGTTGCCGTCAAAAATGCTGATGCCGTCCGGGCCGACGATGTTGCCGCGCTGGAAGCCGTGCATACTGACACGCTCATCAATCACGGCGCGCTTTTCTTCCACGGACACAGACGCATCGGACAGCTGCGGAATACATCCCGTGTCCATTGCCACATTTTTATATGCGGTCAATTCCTGCCCAATGCGCTCCGCCGCCAGAATAGCAGTCTCGCTCAACATTCGATCTACCGTGGAAACGGTGTTCCTGTAGTTGAGCGCGATACTGACTGAGCCCACCAGGACCAGGGCGGTGATGACAGTTGCCATCAGACATACGGTGATTTTTTTTCGAATACTCTTCATTTCTCTGCACCTCAATTGTTTACAACTGAACTACACCCCATTTTATGAGGATGTTACCATTATATTAACAGACCGCCTTCTTGTCAATGGTTTCTGTGGTGCGGTTACAAGTCCACGGTAGGAGGTATTTGAATGCCGGGTTCTTTTGCTCCGGCCATGGATGCCGACTCTTGCTTCCGGCGCAGGGGGCCGCTATATCCCCGCCGCACCGCAGGGGCGGCATAGATACGCCGCATATTGTTTGGACAACGCCCCTGCAGCCTGCGCCGCAGTTTCCTGGTCTTGGAAGATGCCGAAAACCGTTGGTCCGCTGCCGGTCATGGATGCTGCCATCGCTCCCAGCTCCAGCAGTTCGTTCTTGATTACAAATACCTCCGCATACCGCCGGGGGAGGACATCCTCAAATACATTGTACAATCTGCGTGCAATGCCCTCCAGGTCCTGCCGCTCCAAGGCGTTCATCATCCCCGCCGTGTCTGGATGGCAGCGGAGCTTTTTCAGCCTGACCTGGGCGAACAGCTCCGGAGTAGAAACCGAGCAGGACGGCTTGCACACAACCAGCCAGCAGGGGGGAAGGGGAGGGAGATCGGTCAGCCGTTCGCCCCGCCCTTCGGCCAGGACCGTGCCGCCGCGAACGCAGTAGGGCACGTCGCTGCCCACCAGCGCGCCGATTTCCTCCAGCTGCTCCTCCGTCATATCCGGCATGTAAAGCCGCCGCAGAACCCGCAGTACCGCCGCTCCATCGCTGCTGCCGCCAGCCATGCCGGCGCAGACGGGGACGTTCTTCTGGATGTCGATGGCAAGTCCCTCCGGCTCCATTCCGACAGACGAGAAAAACCACAGGGCCGCCTTGGCGGCAATGTTTCCGTCGCCTTTTGGAAGATATGGCAAGTCCGTTGTTACCACAATTTCCTTTCCGGGACAGGTGGAAACTGTCACATGGTCCGCCAGATCAATGGACTGCATGACCATCCGCATCTCGTGGTAGCCGTCCGGACGCTTGCCCAGAATATCCAATGCCAGATTCAGTTTTGCGCAGGCCGGTTCCGTACAGATCATAACGACCTCCCGCTTACAGCAATTTTTCCCCGCAGTGGGGGCAGACTCTCCCGGTATAGCTTCCCAAGTGCTTGCGGCAGTGGGGGCAGCGGTTGAATCTCAGCCATGACGTCGCCGCCAGGACGAAGCAGCTCAGTCCCACATACATCAGCGCTTCGCTTTCCAGCGCACTGCCCAGCGGAAGCAGAATCAACGCCAGGGCCGCAAACAGCATCATCATTGGCCGCACCTGTTCCCGCTTCATGCGCTCCACACCTCCGTCCGGCCTGCCGGAAGGTCCACTCCGTCAACAGCCTTCTGTTTAGTTTCAACATGTTCCTTTCGAAGGCTGTACAATCCATCTTCAAAAAAATCCCTAAATTTCATACCTGCCTCTTGATACGTCAGTCAATATGTATATCATGTAAAAGGAAAGGAAGACGATTATGATCGGCTGGGCTTCCGCACCGGCGTGAGCCTGAAGCCTGCCCGAGCGGATTACCTGATCTTCATGTCAAGTATACAGCAAAAAAGTGGAAATGTCCACTACATTTCCGCCTGGCGGCTTTGGGGAGAATTCTGAAGCGGCTTCTCTAAGAGCCTGTTTAATATCTCCCCGCGCACGTCTTGACGGCGGATTTTCCGCCCAGACTTCGTTAAAAACCCTTACAATCCGTCAGGATTGCTGCGGCTTTTTGCCTTGCTGGACAAAAAATCCACTCGCCAATCCGCACTCGTTGAGATATGAAACAGGCTCTAAGGGATAGGTTTTGGCGGGCTGCGGCTTGTGCGCTTTTTGTAAAAATATTTTAAGTGTTTCCACTTTTTCCAACGTACTATATTTGACCGGTTAATTTAATCGTAAGAGGTGATGTCTTTGAATGACGAAAAAATTATATCCGCAATCAGACACAGAGATGAAGCGGCGGTCAATGAAGTGATCAAAAAATATTCCAAACTCCTTTGGTCCGTTTCCGGCGCGGTTCTGAGTCATATTGGTTCTGCGCAGGATGTTGAGGAGTGCGTAGCAGATGCGTTCATTTATTTGTGGGAACACCCGGACAAGTACAACCCGGAGAGAGGAAAATTAAAAACCTGGCTGTCAATTATTGCAAGAACACAGGCGGTCAACCGCTGCCGTGAACTTGCGAAAAGAGATACGGTTCCTCTTGAAGATACGGATTTTATTGATCACATTGGCATTGTTGACGATATTTTGAAAGAGGAAACGAGAAACGCGTTAATCGCTGCAATCAATGCCTTAGGTGAACCGGACCGGGAGATTCTGATCCGCCGCTATTACTATGAACAAAAGCCGAAGGAAATTGCGCTTGCAATGGATATGAGCGCAAAGCAGGTAGACAACCGCCTGTACCAAACCAAGCTGAAGCTGCGGGAGGCTCTTTCTAATTAAATCTAGGAGGTTACTATGGATTCTTTCAAGAGAACAAACTTGCAGAACATAAAAGATATTTTTGAGAAGAGAACAGGCGTTGACCTGGATCGCGGGAAGTCTTTCCAACCTTTCAAAATGGCAGTGATTGCAGCGGCTGTGATACTGTGCTGCTTGAGCGCAACCGCTTTCACGTTCAGCCTTTTCTCATCGCTGTCCGGAGACGATTTGGGGATTTCTGCTGTTTATGAGGGAAACGGCGTTGTGTCAGTTTGGGTCGAAAACAGGTCGGACAAAGATCTTCACTTCCAATCAGCGCTCAAGCTGATGCAATGGAGCACCAGCGAAGAAATAGCGCCGATTGCAGAGAAAAACGTATCCTTCAGCGGCACGCATATCCCGGCTCATTCCAGCGGTACGATGACCATCGACCTTTCGGAAGCCTACGATATAGCGATGTTGGAAACGCCGCTGGCGGGTAATGACTGGTACTTTTTTGTCCTGACAAACAATCATTTTGCTTTTGGCCAGGACTGGATGTGCACGGTTGATTTTGCGGAACCCAGCGTTATTCCAACGGAATACCCCACGCCAATTACGCCTGCCGAAGCGGACGCAAAGCTTATTGAGGAAATCATGGAAGAATTAAGGCCCTACTTTGAAAGCTATACCACAGACCCCGCCGAGAGAAACAAATCATCTGCCGAGTATTTGGCGCTTTGTCAGAAGCTGTTGGCGCAAGTTGATGGAACGATTGTTCCTTCTGTATCTCCGATGGAGTTAACGGTAATAGACAGCGGCCAAAATCCCGTTTTTGATTCTTCCGTACCGATGGATATGCAGTTACAGCTTACCGGCCTGCATCGCCGCACGACAGACGGCTATGACAAAAAAATCGGCTCTTCCGATATGGAACAGGCGTTGGCGCTGAGCGCATATATTCCACAGCGCAAGGGTGACATTGACGGCGGGGTGGATGTGCCTTTAATTTATGTCTTCACATACGAGAAAAGCAGAATTACGGCCCCACAGGACTATGCTTTCATCCGCGGTCAATTGGCGACCTTTGAGCAGATGGAACCGTACAAAATTTACGAGGATGAACAGTACGTTTGCTACGATGCCAGCCATCTGTTCTACTCTGATCTCCGTCAATATGTAGAGAGCATGGTCAGCCAGAAGAACGATGTCTATTTTGATGAACAGGTTTGGGATCGCGTACAAAATATTTACAGCTATTACAAGGAGAACCTGGGAACGCTTCTTGGGCACAGGGATTCTTGAGTCTCTTTGGGATGATTAAATAATTCAATCTGCGGCACAACGGTAAAAACCGCCGTGCGAGCAGTGTTACGCGCAGGAATGGCGGCTCTGAGAAAATCAGAGCCGCCATTCTGCGATCCCCTGGAAGGCGGCGGCAGGGGATACCGTCTTATTTTCACATACTGCCCGTTAGGGAGTAGCCGCCAATCAGAAAAAGACCTATAACACAACGAGAGGAACCTCATTTTCGGCCGTTTGGCTAACTTCCTTAAATCCCGGTGGCTCGCTCCTGTTTCACCTTATGGTCGATCACATGCCGGGAGGCCAGTTCTGCCGTCACATCCTCCACAGAAATGCCCATTTCCACCATCAGTACCATCACATGATACATCAAATCCGCGATTTCGTAGATGGTTTCCGGCTTGTCTCCAGCTTTGCCGGCGATAATGACCTCGGTGGATTCCTCACCCACCTTTTTTAGGATCTTATCAATACCCTTTTGAAACAGGTAGGTGGTGTAAGAGCCCTCCGGCAGAGATTCCTTTCTTCCCTGGAGTAGGGTGTAGAGTCCCTCTACAGAGAAGGGGAGCGGCTGCCCGCTTTCAAAAACACTGTCTTGAAAGCAGGAATCTGTGCCCAGATGGCAGGCAGGGCCGTCCTTGTCTACCGTCACCACCAGTGCGTCTCGGTCACAGTCGGCGGTAATCGAGACGATGCGCTGGACGTTGCCGCTGGTTTCACCCTTGCGCCACAGTTCCTGCCGGGAGCGGGACCAGAAGCAGGTACGGCCCTCCCGCATGGAAATTTCCAGGCTCTCCCGGTTCATGTAGGCCAGGGTCAGCACCTTCTTGCTGGAGGCGTCCACCACAATAGCGGGAATCAAGCCCTGGGCGTCAAATTTCAATTCGTCAATCTTGAGCATCAGATCGTCTCCTTTTATTTATGGCAATCATCAGAATTCCTGGCAAAAGCTCGGGGGTACAAAGCGCGGATGGCCGCGTTGTCGTCCTTGGCGGGCGTCAGCCCGCCTGCGTCCTCCGCCTTGCCCTGCGCGCTTTGTCCTCCACTCCCTTTTTGTCATGAATTCTGAAGCTTGCTATAGCAATGGGCAGAAGCAATTCATCCGTGACTTGAAAGGGGTCCTGCCGAAAACTGAGACAGTACCTCCTACAGTCGCATATTGATCCCGTCCGCCGCCAGCTCACGCTTGAGGTTCGGGATGGAAACCTCGCCAAAGTGGAAGATGGAGGCCGCCAGCCCCGCGTCTACCTTGGGCAGGGAGTGGAAGAGCGTCTTGAAGTGCTCCGCGCACCCAGCCCCGCCGGAGGCAATTACCGGCACGTCCACCACATCACATACCGCCTCCAGCATCTCCAGATCGAACCCAGCCTTTACGCCGTCGGTGTCGATACTGTTGAGAACGATTTCTCCAGCTCCATTGGCAGCGCCGGATTTAATCCAGGCAATGGCGTCCAGCCCGGTGTCCTCCCGTCCGCCCTTGGCGAAGACCCGGAACTGTTCGTCCACCCGCTTGGCATCCACAGAAAGGACCACGCACTGGTTGCCGTACTTCTTCGCCGCCGCCGAAATGAGGGTGGGGTCTTTCAAGGCGCCGGAGTTGACGCTGACCTTGTCCGCGCCGCATTTCAGCACCCGGTCGAAATCGTCTACGGTGTTGATACCTCCGCCTACGGTGAGAGGGATGAAAATGGTGGAGGCCACCTCCGTCAGGATGCCAGTAAACAGCGCCCGGCCCTCAGCGGAGGCGGTGATGTCGTAAAACACCAGCTCATCGGCTCCGCAGTCGGAGTAGAACTTCGCTAGCTTCACCGGGGAGCTGACGTCCGCCAGTCCCAGGAAATTGACCCCTTTCACCACCCGGCCGTCCTTCACATCCAGGCAGGGGATGATGCGCTTGGTAATCACTGCGGACCTCCTTCCCGGATTGCCTGGGCCAGGTCGACGGCCCCTGCATACCACGCCTTTCCCACAATGGCGGCATAGAGTCCCTGATCCCGAAGCCTTCGCAAATCCTCATTGGAGGACACTCCGCCGGAAGCAGTGATGGAGCAGGAAACCGTTCTCTGCAGTGCATCCAGACGATGGAAGGCGGGACCGGAAAGCATTCCATCCGTGTCAATATCTGTGAAGATAATATACTTTACACCGATTGATTCCATTTGCTTTGCAAATGACAAATACGCTATACCCGCGTTTTCTGCCCAGCCGGATGTGCGCACCAGTCCGTCCTTGGCATCAATGCCGACGGCAATGCGTTCCGGACCAAATTCCGCCACGGCTTCCCGGACAAAATCAGGATTGGATACAGCGGCGGAACCGATTACCGCCCGCCACACGCCAGACAAAAACACCGTTTCCAGGTCTGCCATAGACCGGATGCCGCCGCCAAGTTCGATTTTCAGTCCCGTATTTACCACTGCTTGCACAATGGCGGCGTTTTTCCGGTTTCCGTCCTTGGCGCCGTCCAGGTCCACCATGTGGAGGTAACGGGCCCCGGCGGCATAGAAGGTCTTCGCGGTGGCAGCGGGATCGTTCGCCACCTGATGAACCGTGTTGAAATCACCTTTGTAAAGTCGTACAACTTTACTGCTCTTCAAGTCAATTGCAGGGAATATCAGCATATTTATCCCTCCTACAGCTCACAGAACGCCTGCAGGATACGCAGCCCTGTGGCTCCGCTTTTCTCCGGATGGAACTGGACTCCGTATATCTGGCCCGTTCCCACCGCTGCCGTCAGCATGGCCCCGTATTCTGCGGAGGCGATCACACTCTCCTCGCACTCTGTACCGCAGAAGGAGTGGACGAAATAGACACAGTCCCCCTCCTTGATATGCTTGAACAGGGGACTCACCGGCTTCCTGACGGGGAAGCGCAGAGCGTTCCATCCGATGTGCGGAATCTTGAGCCCCGCGGGAATGTAGTCCGCAATCGGCTGTACGGAACCGTGAATCAGACCCAATCCTTTATGCCGCCCATATTCCAAGCCGTAGTCAAACAGCAGCTGCATCCCCAGGCAAATCCCCAGCAGCGGCTTGCCTCCCGCCACCTCCTGGCAGACCAATTTATCCAGGTCATTTTGCCGCAGCAGCGCGGCGGCGTCACCGAACGCGCCCACACCTGGGAGGATCAATTTCTCCGCTGTCCGGATCACCGCCGGATCGCCGGTAACGACCGTCTCAGCGCCGATGGCGGCGAGGGAGCTCTGGAGAGAAAACAGGTTTCCCACGCCGTAGTCAATGATGGCGATCATCTTACAGCACCCCCTTGGTAGAGGGAATTTCCAGAGGAAACCGGGAATCAATCGCCGCTGCCGCCGACAGGGAGCGGGCCAGGCCTTTGAAGGCTCCCTCGATTATGTGGTGGCTGTTGCTGCCGGCCAGCTGCCGGACATGGATGGTCATATCTCCCCGGCGGGCCAGGGCGATGAAAAACTCCTCCGCCAGTTCCGTATCGAAGGAGCCGACCTTCGGTGTGGGGATGTGCATGTCCCAGTATAGCATTCCCCGACCGGAGAGATCCACGGCGGTGAGGATCAGGGCCTCGTCCATGGGCAGCAGCACGGAACCGTAGCGCACTGTGCCTCGCTTGTCGCCCAGGGCCTCGGAGAAGGCGTCTCCCAGACAGATGCCGATGTCCTCCACCGTGTGGTGGTCGTCCACGTTGGTATCGCCCTTACATTGGACGGATAGGTCGAACCGCCCGTGCCGGGCGAAAAGGGTCAGCATGTGGTCCAGGAAACCGCAGCCGGTTGCAATTTGGCTCAGCCCGGTACCGTCCAGTTCCAGCCGCAGCCGGACGTCCGTTTCCGCCGTGGTGCGGCTCAGTTCAGCGGCGCGCATCAGTCCACCTCCTTCAAAATCTCCCGGACCTTCTTCAGAAAGAGGTCCATCTGTTCCCTGGACCCGATGGTGACGCGGCACCAGTCGGCAATAGCCGCCTTCTCCCAGTGCCGCACCAGGATGCCTTTGGCCTTCAGGGCGCGGTAGAAAGCGCCGCCCTCCATCCGGGGACAGCAGGTAAAAATGAAGTTAGCCATACTGGGGAGTGTTTCAAAGCCAAGCTTATTCAGCTCCGCCACAGTATAGGCGCGGTTTTCTTGGATCTTCCGGCTATTGTTTACGTAGTACTCGTGATTCTCAATGGTGGCGATTGCCGCGGCCATGGTGAGGCGGTTGATGTTATAGGAATTGGTGGAGTATTTCATCTTGTCCAGATCTTCGATCAGGCCTGGACTGCCGATGGCAAAGCCCAGCCGTCCCCCGGCCAGGGAGCGGAATTTGGAAAAGGTCTGGCAAACCAGCAGGTTCTCGTATTTCCCCGCCAGCGGCAGGCAGCTCTCGCCGCCGAAGTCAATATACGCCTCATCAATCATGACCACGTGGTCCGGGTTGCTGCAGACGATTTTCTCGATATCGTCCACGCCGATAATCCGGCCTGTGGGCGCGTTGGGGTTGGCGATGACAATGTTTTTGCCGATGCCGCAGTAGTCCAGCGGTTCCAGGCGAAAGTCCTCTCTCAGAGGAATCTCGTCATAGGGGAGGCGGTAAAGGCAGGCGTAAACCGGATAAAAGCCGTAGCTGACGGCAGGAAAGGCCACCGGCCTGGTCTGGTCACAGAAGGCCATGAAGAAGAAGTTCAGCAGCTCGTCGGAGCCATTAGCAAGAAAAATATGATCTATTCCTACATTATAGTGCTCCGCCAGCTTCTGCCGCAGGGCCCTTCCCTCGGGGTCTGGGTAGAGGTTCAGACGGTTGATCTCCGCCGCGTTCACCGCCTCCAATACCGCCGGGGCGGGCGGGAA
>VSNB01000063.1:7068-14253 GCA_009774055.1 Clostridiales bacterium | reverse complement strand
TCAAGAGTTTCTGACGCAGCCAGACGAAAAATTTTCCGTCAAGATACGTGCCGGCGCCTATTGGTACAGCTTCTAAGCGGCTAAGCGGCGGAAAGAGCTTGCTGTCTGTGAAGAGCGGACGGCAAGCCCTTTTCCGTTTCACCTTTGCGCAAGCCTTAGAAAATCTCCGTGCAGGCTGCAGCCTGCACGGAGATTTCGTGGTATTTTCAACCTGCGCTCACTGCCGGATGATGGTCCCGGTCTTCCCGGCAATGCCGTCCCTGGCCTTCTCCAACAGGGTGATGAGCGCCTCCCTGCCCGGCTTGGATTCGGCGAACTTCACCGCCGCCTCCACCTTGGGCAGCATGGAGCCCGGGGCGAACTGCCCTTGGCTGGCATAGTCCCTCGCCTCGGCGGGGGTCATGGCGTCCAGCCACCGCTCGTTCTCCTTGCGGAAATTCACCGCCACCTTCTCCACGGCGGTGAGGATGATGAGCATATCCGCGTTCAGCTGCTCCGCCAGCAGCTCGGAGGCGAAGTCCTTGTCGATTACCGCCGCTGCGCCCTTGAGGTGGTTCTTCTCCGTACGGTAAACGGGGATTCCGCCGCCGCCGCAGCAGATCACCAGATGACCGTCCTCGGTAAGGGCCCGGATG
Organism: Clostridiales bacterium; assembly: GCA_009774055.1. Taxonomy (GTDB): domain Bacteria; phylum Bacillota; class Clostridia; order Oscillospirales; family Oscillospiraceae; genus Pelethomonas. The sequence continues at coordinate 13,618 of VSNB01000063.1, read as the reverse complement.
GCCCCGGCCTCAATGATATGCCTGGGTTTGGGGGAGGCCACGTACCGCCGCCAGCCCCGGCCCGCGTCCTCTTTGACGGGACTGCCGGTGGACTCCTGATACGCCTTGGCCTCCGCCTCGGTCATAAATTTGCCGATGGGCTTAGTGGGGTTCTCAAAGGCCGGGTCCGCCGGGTCCACCTCCACCTGGGTCACGATGGAGCACACGGGCATGTTGGTAATCCCCCGGTCCAGCAGCTCCTCCCGAAAGGCGTTTTGCAGGTCATAGCCGATATACGCCTGGCTCATAGCGCCGCAGACAGACAGGGGTGTGTATCCCTGAGAGGGGTCCTCCTTCTGGAGAGCGGACATGGCGTTGTTGATGATGCCCACCTGGGGGCCGTTGCCGTGGGCCACGACGACCTGGTTGCCGTCCTCAATGAGGTCCACAATGGCCCGGGCGGTGATCTTCACCGCCTCCGCCTGCTCGGGAAGGGTGCTGCCCAGAGCGTTGCCGCCCAGGGCGATGACAATGCGTTTGCTCATAGCGTTTTCCTCGTTCTTCTCAATATTTCATCGGATTCAGAAAGGGAGTACCCGGGGTACTCCCTTTTCTGCTGACAAATAAATTAGAACTCCTTCCGCTTCTCCCCGCGCTTCTCCAGATCCCGCAGCGCGCCCACGGGGTCCTTGACCTTGCTGAGGAAGATCATGGCGGCGATGATATAGGGCTTAAAGGACGCCTCCTTGTACAGCGGCTCAATATACCGGTCGAATACGCTGTTGTCAACCTCGCCCTCAGCGCAGCTCAGGCCGCTGATGTCAGCGGGCAGGCAGTGCATGTAGAGGGCCTTGCCGTCCTTGGTCAGCTTCATCATTTCCTCAGTGCAGGACCAGTCCTTGTGCTCGGCGTTCTGGGCCAGCAGCTCCTTCTCCAGGGCGTCGATGCCGGCCTTGTCGCCCTCCCGGTACAGCTGGGTGCGCTTCTCCATGGCCTTGAAGGGTGCCCAGGACTTGGGATACACGATGTCGGCGTCCTTAAACGCCTCCTCCATGGAGTTGACCTTCTGGAAGGAGCCGCCGGAGGCCTCCGCGTTTTTGGCGGCGATCTCCTCCACCTCGGGCAGAATCTCGTATCCCTCCGGGTGGGCCAGGGTCACGTCCATACCGAAGCGGGTAAAGAGCCCGATGATTCCCTGGGGCACGCTCAGGGGCTTGCCGTAGCTGGGGGAGTAGGCCCAGGTCATGGCAACCTTCTTGCCCTTCAGATTCTCCACGCCGCCCATCTCATGGATGACGTGCAGCAGGTCCGCCATCGCCTGGGTGGGGTGGTCCACGTCGCACTGGAGGTTTACCAAAGTGGGCCGCTGCTCCAGGATGCCCTTCGCATAGCCCTCGTCCAGGGCGTCCATGAAGGTCTTCTGGTACTTGTGGCCCTCCTCGATGAACATGTCGTCCCGGATGCCGATGACGTCGGCCATAAAGGACACCATGTTGGCGGTTTCCCGGACCGTCTCGCCGTGGGCGATCTGGCTGGTCTTTTCGTCCAGGTCCTTGATGTCCAGGCCCAGCAGGTTGCAGGCGGAGGCGAAGGAGAACCGTGTTCTGGTGGAGTTGTCCCGGAAGATGGAAATGCCCAGGCCGGAGTCAAAAATTTTGGTGGAAATATTCCGCTCTCTCAGATCCCGCAGGGCATCGGCCACCGTGAAGATGGCGTCCAGTTCATCATCGGTCTTGTCCCAGGTCCAGTAAAAGTCGTTCTTGTACATGTCGTTGATATGCAGCTTCTCTAGGTGCTGGGCTAACTTTTCCGTTTTGCTCATCGTCTATTTTCTCCTTTTTTGATCGATTTATTCTTTGCCGCCTCCGGCGGCAAACGGGAGATCTTTCTATTCGTTACCCCGGGAGCTTCTCGCCCCCGGACTCCTCGGGTACTTTTGCCACGCGGCAAAAGTACCCGAAAACGCGCTTGAACCTACGGTTCAAGACTCCCTTGACGGGGCGGCACGTTCGTGCCGCTGCCCTATACGGGGGTTTGGCGGACATTGGGCGGAGGTGAAGAGTTGCGGTGCCGCATGAACCAGAGATCCTTCGGGGATCTGATCTAGCGGCTTGGTAATTGACCGGCTCCGGCTGACGCCCTGTTAAAGGGGTAGAGTCTGCTAGGGGGCCTTCTATTACGGATTTTTCTGTGACGGTTGCGCAGGATACGGCAACTTTCCCGGTTTTCCGAGATAAAATTGAGGGAAGACAAACCTCCGAGTTTGAAGGCACTAAAGCAAGTCGAACCCCGTCCAGGTACCGGACCGCACACCGGGCTGCCCAAAAGGTCGTGCAAAGCGCACCTTGCAAACTGAATAAACTTACTGGATCTCGTTGTTGGTCAAACCCTGCCGGAACTGGGTCACGTCGGCGGACTTGTTCTCCTCCCTGTACAGCCCCGGTACGGCGGCGTACAAAGCGGCGCAGGTCACCAGATCCTGCTTCCAGGTGATCTCGTTGGGCGCATGGGCCTGGCTCTCCGCGCCGGGCCCAAAGCCCACGCAGGGAATCCCGTACCGGCCCTGGATGGAAACGCCGTTGGTGGAGAAGGTCCATTTGTCCGTCAGGGGCCGCTCCCGCAGATGCATGGCGTCCAGCTTGGGATCGGCGTCCTTGTGGCCGATGCGTTTCTCCCCCCACAGGGCGTGGTGGGCGTCAATGAGCGCCTGCACGTGGGCGGCAGTCTCCTTGTTGATCCAGGTGGGGAAGAAGCACTCTGTCTCATATACCGTACCCGTCCAGGCAGGACGATCATACATGTACATGCTGACCTTCACGTCCCCGCCGTACTTCTTCACGGCGGGCAGGTCCTCAATCTCCTTCAAGCAGCTGTCCCAAGTCTCCCCGGCGGTCATGCGGCGGTCAATGGAAATGGCGCAGCTGTCCGCCACGGCGCAGCGGCTGGGGGAGGTGTAGAAGATCTGGGAAACGGTGCAGGTGCCCCGGCCCAGGAACCGGGCGTCCTCCCAGTGCTCAGGGTTATACTTGGGGTTGAGCCGCTTTACCAGGCCCTTGATCTCTGTGCCGTCGGCGTCGTCGTTCTCGTTGAGGGCCCGGACGTCCTGGAGGATGTCCGCCATCTTGTAAATGGCGTTGTCCCCCCGCTCGGGCGCGGAACCGTGGCAGGAAACGCCCTTCACGTCCACCCGGATCTCCATACGGCCCCGGTGGCCCCGGTAGATGCCGCCGTCGGTGGGCTCGGTGGAGATCACGAATTCGATCCGCTTCTGCGCTTCCTCCTTGCTGGGGAAGTATTTGTTGACGATGTACTGCCAGCACATGCCGTCGCAGTCCTCCTCCTGGACGGAGCCCACCACCATGATCTTGTACCCGGCGGGAATCAGGTCCAGGTCCTTCATGATCTTGGCCCCGTACACGGCGGAGGCCATGCCGCCCTTCTGGTCGGAGCCGCCCCGGCCATAGATGATGTCCTCCGTCTCATAGCCTTTGTAGGGGTCCTGTTCCCAGTTATTGATGTTGCCGATGCCCACGGTGTCGATGTGGGAGTCGATGGCGATGATCTTCTCGCCGCTGCCCATCCAGCCGATGACGTTGCCCAGGCCGTCGATCTCCACCTTGTCATAGCCCAGCTTTTCCATTTCGGCCTTGATACACATGACCACTTCCTTCTCCTCGCAGCTCTCGCTGGGGTGGGAGATCATGTCCCGCAGGAACCGGCTCATGTCCGCCTGGTAGTCCTGGGCGGCCTTTTTGATCGCTTCGAAGTCCATATGTAATATCCTCCATCAAACAAATTTTCAAATGGATGCTCTTTCCTCTATTCTTATCATATCACAGAAAACGCCGTTGTCAAACAAAATTTTTGAAAACCTAAAAAATTTTTTTGAAAACCACTTGCAATCCGCCTGGAATGCTGTTATGATGAAATCACGCGAGCCCACAAAGAGCCTTCCCCATTGCGCCGCAGTGTCTCGGAGGGGCCCTCAGCGTGGCGCGAGCCGCTGAACCGACAACAAAACAGCGGAAGCGAACACTTCCCGCGGCAGGTACATACGGGACGCAAAGTCCGCCAACAGGGCCGCCCTGAGGGCAGGCGGAGCCTGCGCAGGCCGCCAAAAAAGCTCTCTGCAGGAGTTTTCGCCGAAGGCGAAAATAAATTTGAATCACTTTTTCGGCGGCATGTACGTCGAAAAAGTACTTTGCGGGCCGAACTCGGCCCGGTCCCTTTTCTCAAAAAAGTGGCGCAGCCACTTTTTTGACACGCAGAGCAGACGGAGCCTGCGGACAAAAGTTCTTTTTGATTCTTTTTCTTTCAAGAAAAAGAATGTATACCCCGGGAGGTGATAACGGATTGGACAGCAAACGACTGGAAATGCTCAAGCAGATTGCGCAGGCGCTGGCGGCGCAGTTCGGGCCCGGTTGCGAGGTGGTGATCCACGACCTGGCGGCGAAGGACCCGGAGAAATCCATCGTCTACATCGTTAACGGACACGTCACCGGGCGGAGGGTCGGGGACGGCCCCTCCACGGTGGTCATGGAGCAGCTGCTTCACGCCAACGAGACTCCGGCGGACCATCTGGGCTACCTGACCCGGACGCCGGATGGGAAAATCCTGAAATCCTCCACCATCTACATCCGGGATACCCGGGGGCGGGTGACGGCGATCCTCTCCATCAACTACGACATTTCCGCCCTGCTGATGATGGAAACCGCCATCAGCGGACTGGTCCATACCTCTGAGGAGGCGTCCCACGGTAAGGAGGAGCGGATCACCGTGCTGAACGTCAGCGACCTGCTGGATGACCTTATCGAGCAGAGCGTCACCCTGGTGGGCAAGCCGGTGGCTTTGATGAACAAGGACGACAAGGTCCGGGCCATTCAGTTCCTGAGCCAGCACGGCGCGTTTTTGATCACGAAATCCGGCGATAAAGTCGCAAAATACTTCGGTATCTCAAAATATACATTATATTCTTATATCGACCTGAAACAGGAGGAAAAACGCCATGAGCAGAATTAATCTCGCCGTCAATCAGGAAATCCTTGCCAAGAACGTCCAGAAGGCCAAGGAAAACCACGTCATTATCCCCACCTTCCACCAGATGCAGAACCCGGAGACGATCCCCACCGCCATCCAGGAAAAGCTGAAGGGCGTGGGGCTGTGGGACGTGAATCCCTTGAATCTGTTCCGCATCACCTGGAAGAACGAGGCCAAGGAGTCCGGCGGCCTGTTCCAGGCCGTGCCCAACTACGTGGAGATCCCCTCCAAGCTCTCTGGCGTGCCCTGCCGGATCATCGCCATGGCGGGCAAGTGGTTCCCCACCGGGTGCCACAAGGTGGGCGCCAGCTTCGGCTGCCTGGCACCCCGGCTGGTGACGGGCCAGTTCGATGCCACCTGGCACAAGGCCGTGTGGCCCTCTACCGGCAACTACTGCCGGGGCGGCGCGTTCAACTCCAAGCTGCTGGCCTGCGAAAGCGTGGCCATCCTCCCCGCCGAGATGAGCCAGGAGCGGTTCAGCTGGCTGAAATCCATTGCTGGCGAGGTGATCGCCACTCCGGGCTGCGAGTCCAACGTGAAGGAAATCTTCGACAAAACCTGGGAGCTGCGGCAGGACCCCCAGTACATGATCTTCAACCAGTTTGAGGAAATGGGCAACCCCCTGTGGCACTACAACGTGACGGGCTACGCCCTCAAGGACCTGTACGAGGCCGTGAAGAAGCCCGGCGACCGCTTCGCAGGCGCGTGCTTTACCTCCGGCTCCGCCGGAACCATGAGCGCGGGCGACTACCTCAAGGAGCAGTATCCCGGCCTGAAGCTGGCCGTTGGCGAGGCCCTCCAGTGCCCCACCATTCTGAATAACGGCTTCGGCGGCCACCGGATCGAGGGCATCGGCGACAAGCACATCCCCTGGATTCACAACGTGAAGAATACCGACATGGCGATTGCCATCGACGACGAGGACAGCCAGCGTCTGCTGCGGCTGTTCAATACCCCCGACGGCCACGCCTATCTGAAAAACGAGCTTGGCCTGGACGATGAGCTCATCGAAAAGCTGAGCTGGCTGGGCATTTCCGGTATCGCCAACGTGCTGTGCTGCATCAAGATGGCGAAGTATTACGAGCTCACCGAGCACGACGTGGTGGGCACGGTGCTGACGGACTCCGCCGCCATGTACCAGAGCCGGATTACCGAGCTGGACGGGATGCACGGGGCCTACAACGCCACCGAGGCGGCTATCGACCATAACCTCCACATCCTGGGGCTCAAGACCGACAATATGCTTGAGCTCACCTACGTGGAGCGCAAGCGGGTCCACAACCTCAAGTACTACACCTGGGTGGAGCAGCAGGCCAGGGACGTCCACGAACTCAACGCGCTGTGGTATGACACGGAGGGCACCTGGGATGCCGTCCACGCACAGGCCAAGGAGCTGGATGAGCTGATCAATGAGTTCAACGAGGCGACCGGGCTGCTGAAAAATCTGTAAGAACGCATAAGACCGGCGGGGGGGGGCGCGCCGCCCCCCTGCAATTAGAAAGTTATTTAGTACTTTTGAGGCGGCCCCGCCGCG
>VSNB01000063.1:0-7058 GCA_009774055.1 Clostridiales bacterium | reverse complement strand
TATGAGTGCACGGCGGCGACGGGGGTCCTGAAAAATTTGTAACAACTCTCACGCCGGGCGGGGCCTCCGGCCCCGCCCTCTTTACATTCTTCGTAATTACCGCTTTTGCCGCCTCGCCGGCGGCAGGGCCTTCTTTTCGCTTGTGCGAAAAGAAGCAAAAGCACCCTCAAGGGACGTTCCGTCCCTTGAAAATCCCTTGCACTACATGGGAATTTTGTTGCGCTACGATCTGGGAGACTGTCCATCCCGCGTGGTTCCCTGGGCCGCCAGGAGGCGAAGTGCTGGCGGATGCGCCCTAGCGGGAAACTTCGACTGTTGCGCCGGAGGCGCGGTGCGGCTGGACAGGGACTGAGTGTGTTTCCTTTTTTGTGTGCCGCAGGTTTTCCGGCACGGCAAAAAGCAGGACGTTTGTAGAGTTTATTTGTTTTGCATATTGCAATACGATATGTCATATGATTCATATGATGAGGTGCAGTATGCGTAAATTCAAAATTCCAAAGGTTTATACGACTACCAATAAGACCATCCGCTTCCCCGATGATGTGATCGAGCAGGTTGAGGAGGCGATTCGCGGAACAAATTGCAGCTTTTCCGCGTTCATTATCGAAGCCACCCGCGTCGCGCTGGAAAATCTGAAGGAAGAGGAAGAGCCTGCCGAAACCGGGGACCGCAGGGACTAAAGCAAAAGAAAATCCACCGTAGTTCGGCCTGAAGGAGCCGCTTCGCCCAATACAAGGGGGGTGGTTCAGGCCGGAGGGAGAGCAGTGGACACACAAAAAAATAACCCCCGAATAAAAATCAGGGGGTCCAGCCCGTAGGGCTGGCGCGTTTTTGCCTACTTTTGGCGCGTGCCAAAAGTAGGCCCGAGGTCCGGGGGCGGGCAGCTCCCGGGCCGATTCAAGAAAACATGAACCTCACGCCCAAGGGGCGCGAAGAAGGAGCCTGCCATGAAAAACGTCAAACACGCCAAATGTGTGAAATGCGGAAAAATCTACGAAACGACCCCCAATTTAACGAACTGCTCCTGCGGAGGAATTTTAGACATCGTCTATGATTATGAATACATCAAGGCGAATCTGACGAAGGCGGACCTGGCGGCGCGCCAGGATTATTCCATGTGGCGCTATCGGGAGCTCCTCCCGGTGGAGGAGTCCACCGAGGCGCCCCCTCTCCGGGTAGGCTGGAGCCCCCTCTATGAGGCGAAAAACCTTGCCGCCCAGCTGGGAATCAAAAAACTGCACGTCAAGGACGATGGGCTTAATCCCACCGCCTCCTTGAAAGACCGGGCCAGCTCCATGGCGGTGGCGAAGGCTGTGGAGGCCGGCGCGAAAGTGATCGCCTGCTCCTCTACCGGCAACGCTGCCTCCTCCCTGGCGGGCAACGCCGCAGCGGCGGGACTGCAAACTTACATTTTCGTGCCCAGCCGGGCCCCCAAGGGGAAGGTGGCCCAGCTGATGACCTTTGGAGCCACCGTTATTTCTGTGCAGGGCAGCTATGAGGAAACTTTCGAGCTGAGTAAGCAGGCCATTGAGAAGTGGGGCTGGTACAACCGCAACGCCGCCATCAACCCCTACCTCTCCGAGGGAAAAAAGACCGTTGGGCTGGAGATCATGGAGCAGCTGGGCTGGGAGGTTCCGGACTATATCGCCATTTCCGTGGGAGACGGCTGTACCATCGCGGGACTTTGGAAGGGCCTCAAGGACCTGTATGCCATCGGTTTCATCGATAAGCTGCCCAGGCTGATCTCCGCCCAGGCGGAGGGGTGCTGTCCGCTGAACCGAGCTATCGAGACAGGGGAGGACTGGCATCCCATGGAGGAGAACACCCTGGCGGATTCCATCGCCGTGGGCGTGCCCAGGAACGCGGACAAGGCACTGATGGCCATCCGGGAATCCAACGGGCTGGTGGTGAACGTGTCCGACGAGGAGATCATGGCGGCCCAGAAGCTGCTGGGGCGGACCTGCGGCGTGTTCGGCGAGCCGGCGGGCGTCACCGGAACGGCGGGGCTGAAAAAGCTCTGCGCGCAGGGGAAGATCGCGCCTGACGCCACCGTGGTTTCCGTGGTGACGGGCAACGGGCTCAAGGATGTAGCGAATGCTATCGCCGCCTGCGGGGAGCCCATCTCTATTCCTGGGGATATGGAGCTTTTGTTAAAGGCGTTTGCAGACAACGGCATCGTTGTGGGGTAAAGAGCGAAAAGGGCCCGGTTTCGAGGGATTCTCGGAACCGGGCTCTTTTTACAGGATTGCTTTCGCCGTTTCCACGGCGCGGCGGTAATAGAAGCCCGCTTCGAGCTCCTCCCGGCTGGTCTCCGGGTCGTTGATCTGGACCTCCAGAAACTCCGCGTACTCGTTGAGAGCGGCGAGCTTGATGTCCTGGAGATATTGCTCCCAGTCCGGCTTGTGCTCCAGGCGTTCGTAGTGGGCGCGGACGAAAACCGAACGCAGCTCAGAATCCATATAGAACGGGAAGGCATCTGGTTCCAGCCTCTCCGAGCCGTGGGCGATGAGACGGGCGATATCCAGGGCATAGGGCATGAGGCCGCCGAAAGCCCAGTCGATCATATAGATCCTGCCGCTGCGCAGGATGCCGTTGCACTGGAGGAAATCGCCGCTGCACAGGGTGCGGGGGCAGGCCTCCTGACGGGCAAGGAACAGCCGGTAGGCTTTTGCCAACTCCGGGTAGTCTTGCAGGCACCGTGCGCGGCGGTTGACACGTTCCCAATAGCGCCGGAAGCGTCCATCCGCGATGGGTCTGTCCCAGTAGGCGTTCTGGATTTGGGCCAGGGTCTCCGCGCAGGCAAGGGCCTTTTCCCGGTCGAATTGCCGGAGGTCCGGGCCGTCGATGTGCTCCATCAGCAGCCAGACCGCGCCCTCGTGCTCCACACTGTTGTAGTACTCCGGCACGGCGAAGCCCTTACCACACAAGAAGTCTCGGTAAAGCGTGGCCTCCTTGCTGTCGGATTTTTTCAGAACCTGGGACTTGCCGTTGGCGGTGAGCTTGTAGACGTTGTATTTCCGCTGATAGCCTCCGTCGTTGTCGCAGAAGCGCTCCGCCGTTACGGGACCGGGCAGCTTCAGCAGGCTTGCGGCGGGCAGGGCCTCCGGCGGGACCGGTTCGAGATACATGGTCAGGCCTGCATGGCGGCGGCGGACTGCTCCAGCTGGGCAATCAGCGCCCGCAGCTTCTCGGCCTGGTCCCGCTGGTTCTGGACGATGTGCTCCGGGGCCTTGGAGGTAAACGCCTCATTGTTCAGCTTGGCCTCGATGCCCTTCAGATGGCCCTCGGCCTTGGCCTTCTCCTTGGCGATGCGCTCCAGCTCCTGGGCGACATCCACCAGCTCCGCCAGGGGCATGAAGGCCCGGGCGGCATGGGTGATAACCTCCACCATGCCCTGGCGGCTCGTCTCGTCGCTGTTCCCCGCCTGGGCGGCGGGAACCACGTGGACCTCGCTGGCTCCGGCCAGCCGCTGGAAAAAGGGCGCGCCGGCGGTGAACACCTCCGGGTGGACGGTGGCGATGGTCAGCTGGACCTTCCGACCGGGGGCCACGTTCATTTCCGCCCGGCGGGCCCGGATGGCGCGGATGGCGTCCATGATCTCCTCCATGGCCTCCTCCTCGGCGGGGAAGGCACGGGCGGCGTCGTACACCGGCCACGCGGTCTTCATCAGGAATTCGCTCTCCTCGCCGGACACGTGGGGCAGAGCCTGGTAGATCTCCTCGGTGATGAAGGGCATGAAGGGGTGCAGGAGCTTCAGCAGTTGGATGAGGACGTAGCAGAGGACGTTCTGGGCGTTCTCCGCGCTCTCGCCCTGCATCCGGGACTTGGTCAGCTCGATATACCAGTCGCAGTAGGTGTCCCAGATGAAGTCGTAGACCTTGGCGGAGGCCACGCCCAGCTCGTAGGCGTCCAGGTTCTCGGTGACCTCCTTGACGAGAGTGTTCAGCTTGGAGAGGACCCATTTGTCCTCCAGCTCCAGCTTTCCGGGCAGCTTCACCTCGTCGATGGTCAGGTTCATCATGACGAACCGGCTGGCGTTCCAGATCTTGTTGGCGAAGTTGCGCATGGCCTCGCATTTCTCCTCATAGAAGCGCATGTCGTTGCCCGGGCTATTGCCGGTGATGAGGTTGAAGCGCAGGGCGTCCGCGCCGTACTTGTCGGCGATCTCCAGGGGGTCAATGCCGTTGCCCAGGGATTTGGACATCTTCCGGCCCTTGCTGTCCCGGACCAGGCCGTGGATCAGAACTTTTTCAAAGGGGTACTTCTTCATCTGCTCGCAGCCGGAGAAGATCATCCGGGAAACCCAGAAGAAGATGATATCATAGCCGGTGACCAGCACGCTGGTAGGGTAGAAGTAGTCCAGCTCCGGCGTCTTCTCAGGCCAGCCCAGGGTGGAGAAGGGCCACAGGGCGGAGGAGAACCAGGTGTCCAGCACGTCGGGGTCCCGCTCGATATTTGCGCTGCCGCACTTGGCGCACTTGGTGGGGTCCTCCCGGTCCACGGTAATGTGGCCGCAGTCCGCGCAGGTCCAGGCGGGGATCTGGTGGCCCCACCACAGCTGGCGGGAGATGCACCAGTCGTGGACGTTCTCCATCCAGTTGGTGTAAGTCTTGCTGAAACGCTCGGGGATGAACTGGACTTCGCTCTCGTTGACCACCCGCAGGGCCTCCTTGGCCAGGGGTTCCATCTTGACGAACCACTGGGCGGAAATCAGGGGCTCCACGTCACTGCCGCAGCGGTAACAGGTTCCTACGTTGTGGCTGTAGTCCTCCGTCTTGACCAGATAGCCCTGTTCCTCCAGGTCCTTCACCAGCTGCTTACGGCACTCGTAGCGGTCCATGCCGTTGTAGGGACCGCCGTTTTCGTTGATCCTGCCGTCGTCGCTGATGACCCGGATGGTTTCCAGGTTGTGCCTGAGGCCCACCTCGAAGTCATTGGGGTCGTGGGCGGGGGTCATCTTCACCGCGCCGGTGCCAAAGCCCAGCTCCACGTAATCATCCGCTACAATGGGGATCTCGCGGTTCATGATGGGCAGGATGCAGGTCTTGCCCACCAGGTGCTTGAATCGCTCGTCCTCCGGGTTCACGGCCACGCCGGTGTCGCCCATCATGGTTTCGGGGCGGGTGGTGGCTACCACCAGATCGCCGCTGCCGTCGGACAGCGGGTAGCGAATGTGCCACAGGTGGCCTGGCTTATCCACATACTCCACCTCCGCGTCGGAGAGGGCGGTGGTGCAGTGGGGGCACCAGTTGATGATGCGGCTGCCCTTGTAAATGAGGCCCTTGTCGTACAGTTCACAGAAGGTCTCTCGGACCGCCTTGGAGCAGCCATCGTCCATAGTGAACCGGGCCCGGTCCCAGTCGGCGGAGATACCCAGCTTGCGCTGCTGCTCCACGATGCGGGAGCCGTATTTGTTTTTCCAGTCCCAGACCCGCTCCAGAAATTTCTCCCGGCCCAGGTCGTAGCGGGTGACGCCCTCGCTCTTGCGCAGCTCCTCCTCCACCTTGATCTGGGTGGCAATGCCCGCATGGTCCGTGCCGGGGAGGTACAGGGCTTCATAGCCCTGCATCCGCTTATAGCGGATCAGCATGTCCTGGAGGGAGTCGTCCATGGCGTGGCCCATGTGGAGCTGTCCGGTGACGTTGGGGGGCGGCATGACGATGGTGAAGGGCTTTTTGTCAGGGTTCGGCTCGGCGTGAAAACAGCCCGCGTCCATCCACGCCTGGTAGATTTTCCCCTCTACCTGCTGGGGCTCATAGGTCTTTGGCAATTCTTTTTTCATGGTATTCTCCTTTACCTTGTTTCATCATTTCGCTGTTATTTTTTCCCGGAGACAGGGGGCGAATTCCGCCGCGTCTCCTTTGGTCAGGTCCTTCTTTTGCAGCAGAATGGCCTGCTCTCCGCCGCAGAGGAGCAGCCAGAGCCGTTCCGTCTCATAAACGGCGGTCATTTCGCCGTAGGGAACCGCGTCCTCCTTTCCTCCCGCAAGGATAGCGAGGCCCGCCTCGTCAAAGCGCAGCTCCGTGCGGTTCTCCGGGAGGGTCCAGTCAACGCCCCGCCGCTGGGAGAGCAGGCGGGCCGCCTCCTTCCGGCAGGAGGCGGGCGGGGAGGGGGCTCTTTTTTTCCGTGTAAGGCAGAAGCTTAGGATACCGGAGACAATCCCGATCGTGCCCGCAGCGATAAGGGACGGCGTCCGGGGCTCCGCCAAGCCGGGGACCAGAACGAAAATGCCCAGCGCAATCAGGACAGCGCCGTAGACGCGATATCGCGTCCGGCGCGTCTCCCGGCCGGGACCCTTGGCGGCATAGGCGTTGAGATTGTCGACGGCCTTCCACAGCCCGGGGACCGCTTCGCGGCTGTGGGCCTCCAGGCGCTGGGCCAGGAGCCGGGCGGCTTCTTCCTCCAGGAAGGGGGCGTCATAGGGGCTCAGGTGAAAAGCAAATTCCATGGATCTCTCCTCTCAGATATTCCGCACCGTCAGTCCGGTTTTCTGGACGATAAATTCCCGGAAGGCCATGGCCGTGCCCTTGGTGAAGCCGTCCTTGCGGTAGATCTGGCCCAGGCTGCGGTCCAGGTAGAACAGGAAATGCTCCGGCGTCTCGCAGATCATCCGGATCTGGTCGTAGGTGAAGCGGCTGTCGGAGGCTTTGCTGACGTGCGTATAGCCCTCGGGGCCGAAGGAGGCGGTGACCTCCCGGGCATCGGGCAGGCCATGCTTGGCGCGAAATCTCCCGTTCAGCCGGTCCTCCCAGACGACAATGACCAGCAGGAACAGCGCCAGGGCCCCGTTGAGCCACCACCGGCTGTCCCCCGCCCGGAGGGATACCCAGGCGAAAAAGACGTTCAGCGCGATCACCAGCGCGGCCATGGTGCGGACCATCCGGTTCCGGTTTCGCCGCATGGTCTTTCTGGCTCCCTTGGAGAGGGCGGCCAGCTCTTTGCTGCCGATCACGGTCTGGTTGACAAATTCCATTGGATCACCTCCCTCAAAGACCCTCCGGACCTTCCGGGGGCCTCTTGCTTTGATTCAGATTGCCCCGGAGCGATCCGGGCGATAA
>VSNB01000062.1 GCA_009774055.1 Clostridiales bacterium | reverse complement strand
TCCCGGAAGTAGGTGAACCCGGCCACGAAATGCTGCCTCTCCTCCGCCGTCCATACGTGGTCCGGCTCGAACCCCAGGGCCGCCTGGAGCTTGGCGAACCGGCCCGGGCGGCTGAAATAGACCCGGTAGAGCTTCGTCAGCTGGTAGGAGGCCATGAAGTCGTAGTAGGCCTGTACCGCCGGCTCGTCGGACCAGACGGGAATCACCCGGATGACGTAGGCGGGGATGGTGGGCGCGCCATAGCTTTTCAGCACGCTGACCCGCTTGTTGCCCTCCTGGACATAGAACCGGCCCAGGTACTCGTAGCACCGGATGGGGTCCCGGATGCCCTCGTCCCCCAGGTGGGCGGCGCACAGCTCCATCCACTTGGCGGCGAACTCCGAGTCCGCGTCCAGCAGGGGCATGAAGTTGGCGGCGAAGGCGCTGCGCCGCCCGGCGGTCTTGGTGCCGGTGATCTGCTCGGTGGGGATCTCCAGCACCCCCATGTCCGCCCGTCCGGCCACCATGTTCTCGTCCAGGATCTCGTCCAGGACCGTGGGGTAGGGGTACTTGCCCCGGACAACCCGTTCCTTGTAGTTTTTCTGGCCAAGCCGCAGGGATTTGATGTATTGTTCCATGGCTTCCTGTCTGCCCATAGATGCCTCCTCCTTGTCCGCCGCCTGCCGGCGGGACGCTGATATTGGTTCCGCGTGATGTTTGAGAAATGGTGGTATTTGCTTTTGCGCTGGTCAATATTCCCGGAGTACCAGCGTTGTGGAGCCCTGGTTGAGGCCAAGCTCCAGCCGCCGGACCTTCGGGTGCCTGCCATAGACCCGCCGGACCATGTCCCGCAGCTGGGTGCCGCCGTGGAAGCCGTGAATGACCTCCAGGCGGTAGACCGAGCCGCCCGCCCGGCGGAGGGCGGCGTCCACCGCCGCCTGGGCCTGGGTGCAGTTCATTCCGTGGAGGTCCACGCGGATCGTTCCGCTCTGCATGGCTGGTTCCTCCTGTCTCTTTCCAGTATGTCCCTATTTTATCAGGTCATGGGCATGCCGTCAACTGCCTTGCGGGCGGGAAATATGGAACAGGAGTTGAAAACGGCGTGGGAAGAATCGGGAGGGGCCCATGCGCCCGCTGGGGCGGTTCCGCTCCGTCCTGCGCCGGGCTTTCCATGAGGTCTTTCGCTATGGACGAGCGCAGGCGGCCGGCCAAATTTTTTCGGGGACCGGGTTGCATTTTGCCGGAGGATGCGATATAATGCAGGCAAGCAGCGCTGCCCAAATTAAAAACCTGTATTCACAGGCGCTGAACGCCGTCTGACCGGGTCTTTTACCGCCTATGAATACAGGTTCTAAGGTATTTGAGCGGTATCCATAGTGCCGGACCATCCCGCCCCGGCGTGAAGTCCGCTCCGCTCAAAACCGGGCGTTCCCTTGGGGAGCGCCCGATTTTTTGTGCGGCGTTCCCGCTCCTGCGCCGGGCCTTGCCGCGGCGGGAATCTGGCGCAGGGGGACCGCATGGGTCTGCCTTTTAGGGCCCGTTTCGTATCCAGGCACGCGCGGGGCGATGGGAAACGGGCTTCAAGGGATGGCTTTTTTATGAAACAACAGGAGGTAACATCTACAATGGAGAAGGAAAAGGGAAGGTTTCGCAGACTGGGGACCATGATCGACTGTTCCCGAAACGCGGTGATGAAGCCGGACGCCGTGAAAAAGTGGATCGACGTCACGGCGGACCTGGGGTACAACGCGCTGATGCTGTACACCGAGGACACCTACGAGGTGGGGGAGGAGCCCTACTTCGGCTACGCCAGGGGACGCTACAGCAAGGCGGAGCTGAAGGACATCGACGCCTATGCGGCCGCGAAGGGCATGGAGCTGATTCCCTGCATTCAGACCCTGGCCCATCTGAACGCCATCGCGCGCTGGCCGGAGTATGCGCCGCATATGGACATAGCGGATATTCTGCTGGCCCGGGACGAGCGGACCTATACGCTGATTGAGCGCATGTTCGAGACGATTTCGGAGTGCTTCACCTCCAAGTGCGTACATATCGGCATGGACGAGGCCCATCTCTTCGGACGGGGCCGGTTCCTGACCCGCTACGGCGACGTGGACCGTACGGCGGCGATGCTGGAGCACCTGGAGCGGGTGGCGGAAATGGGGAAGCGGCGCGGGCTGTCCCTGGCCATGTGGTCGGACATGTTCTACCGCCTGGCCGCCGGCGGGGAGTACTACGCCGCCGGCGCGGAGATCGACAAGAGCGTGGGCCGGCGGATCCCGGAGAATGTGGAGCTGGTCTATTGGGACTACTACAGCACGGATACCGCCCGCTATGACAAAATGCTGAAGTCCCACGCCGGCATCAAGCCGGGAACCTGGTTCGCCGGCGGGCTGTGGTCCTGGGAGGGCTTCGCCCCCCACAACGCCTTCAGCATCCGGGCCACCGAGGCGGCCCTGGCGGCCTGCGAGGAGAACGGCGTACAGGATGTCTTTCTGACGCTCTGGGGCGACGACGGGGCGGAGTGCGCCAAGTTCGCCCTGTTGCCCTCCCTCTTCTATGCCGCCCAGCGGGCCCGGGGGAACGGGGACCTGGCGGATATTCAGAAGAAGTTTGAGGAAAAGTTCGGCGTTTCCTGGGAGAGCTTCATGCTGCTCGACCTGCCCGGCAGCGCCAACGATGAGAAGGACCGGATCGTCAACTGCGAAAAGTACCTCCTCTACAACGATCCCTTCCAGGGGCTCTTCGACTCCACGCTGGCCGGCGGCGAGGGAGAGGGCTTTGCCCAGTGCGCCCGGGCCCTGGAGAACGCGCCGGAGACGGGGGAGTGGGCCTACCTCTTCCGCACGCAGAAGGCCCTCTGCCGCGTACTGGAGTACAAGGCGGAGCTTGGGCAGCGCACCAGGGCGGCCTACCAGGCCGGGGACCGGGCGGCCCTGACCGCCCTGACGGAGGCGTACCGGACGGCGGAGGACCGCCTGGGCGAGCTGTACGAGGCGTTCCGGGAGCAGTGGGACCGGGAGAACAAGAGCTGCGGCTTTGAAGTGCAGGACATCCGCCTGGGCGGCCTCCGGCAGCGGCTGCGCCATTGCCGGGAGAGCCTGGAGCGGTATCTGGCCGGCGAGCTGGAGGCCGTCGAGGAGCTGGCCGCGCCGCAGCTGGACGTGTCGGGGAAGGGCGCGGACTTTGCCAAACGGCGTATGCTCTTCAACAGCTGGCGGGAGACGGTGACGGCCAACGTCCTGTAAGGGGCGGGGCGGCTCCCTGTGGAAGCCCGCTCTGTCAAAGGCGGGCCGGATAGGCTCTGATACGCAGCGATTGTTATTTTGGGCCGTTTGCCGGATGGCAAGCGGCCATTTTTTTGCGGAGCAGGGAGGCTCTCCGCCTTGCAATCCGGGTAAAAATAGGCTATAATCTGCGGGTGTATTTCTGAATGGAAAATGGAGGAAATGAACATGTGGTTCGTTTTGGCCCTGCTGTCCGCCGTGTTCGCGGCGCTGACATCCATTCTGGCGAAGGCCGGCATCGAGGGCGTGAATTCCCATCTGGCTACCGCCCTGCGCACGATGGTGGTCGTGGTTATGGCGTGGGGGATGGTTTTTCTCACCGGTGCCCAGGAGGGGATTGCCCGGATCAGCGTCAGAAGCTGGAGCTTTCTGATCCTGTCCGGCCTGGCTACCGGCGCGTCGTGGCTGTGCTACTACAGGGCGATCCAGCTGGGGGACGTGTCGCGGGTGGTCCCCGTTGACAAGCTGAGCGTGGTCATTACGCTGGTTCTGGCGTTTGTTTTTCTCCACGAGCAGTTTACGCTGAAATCTCTGGCCGGCTGCGCGCTGATTGCCGCGGGGACCCTGCTCCTGGCCGCGTGACGCCGGGGGCGGAGGCGCGGCGCAGTGGATTTCCCCTGCGTCAGGCGGGAAACCCTCTTCCCAAATGCCGTCGTTTCTGCTATACTGGATCAGGAGGCGCGCGGCGAAGGGGACGCTCCTGCCCGCCGCGGCAAGTTGGAAAGGAGACGACTATTTTATGACCCGAAGAGTGATCCGGTGCCTGCTGCTTTTGACGGCGGCGGTTTTGTTTCTGTCTGCCTGCGCTCCCGGCGGTTCCGCTGACGGCGGCGCGCTGACCTGGGGCACGTGGGGCAGCTACGGCAGGCATAAGGCGTTTCTGGATCTTTTGGAACAGACCTATCCGGATATTGCGCTGGAGTTTGTCTCCTACACCGGCGGCAATTCCACCGGCTACAGCTGGATTCAGATGCGGGCCGACGACATCCCGGATATCTTCATTACCTCTCAGATTCTGGACCCGGAGCTGGCCAAGGAGCGGCTGGCGGATTTATCCGGATATGACTTTATCAACAGCTTCTCCACCGCCATACTGGACCAGGTGTCCATTGACGGCGGAATTTACCTCCTGCCCGTCAGCAACTCCATCTACGGCATCTATTACAACAAGACGCTGATGGAGGAGCGCGGCTGGGAGCTGCCTACGGATTTTGCCGGGCTGGAATCCCTGTGCGGGGAGATCCGGGAGGCGGGGCTGCTCCCCGGCGTGGTGGGGACCCAGCTGACCGGCGGGCCCTTCTCCACCGTATTCAACCTGGCCAAGACCAGCTGGCTGACCACCCCGGAGGGGGTGAACTGGGAGCGGGATTTCCTGGCGGGGCATGCTCAGGCGGAGGGCGTCTGGGAGGACACCATGGACTACGTCCAGCGGTATATCGACATCGGCATGTTCCACACCGATCCCGCGGACCGGGGCAATCCGCAGCTGATTCTGGATTACCTGGGGAACCGGAAGGCGGTGTTCTGCACGGCGGTGCAGACCGTCAATATCACCCGGTTCCCGGACACCGGAGACGAGCTGGGCATCATGCCCTTTATCAGCGAGGACGGCGGCAAGAACGTCTATATGTACAGCCCCACCTTCTATTTCGGCATCAGCAGGCGTTTGACGGAGCCGGGCAATGAGAAGAAGCTGGAGGACGCCCTCCGGATTCTGTCCCTGCTCTTCTCTCCGGAGGGACAGAACACCTTCCTCACGGAGGAGACGCCCTGCGTGATCGGCGTCCTGAAGAGCGCGGAGGTGCCGGAGGACGCCATGGTCTACGATGCCCGGCAGGCCCTCCGGGAGGGCCGGGCCTTCCCCATGACCTACGCCGGCTGGGAAAACGTGCTGGCGGACATGGGGCAGGCGTATAAGGACTGGTTCCGGGGGGAGGACGGCGCGGACGGACCGGCGAGCATCGCCCGTATGGACGAGGTGCAGAGGAACCATCTGACCGAGTCGGAGGAGCACTACTTCTGTGAGAGCGAGGCCGACTTCACCTTGGAGGAGACGGCGGAGCTGGTGGGCAAGGCCCTGGGCAGCGCCGTGGATGCGGACGCCGTCATGGCGCCCCTGGGGGCGTTTCACGACGGCGCGGAGCTGACGGCCGGCGTCAGCGGGAAGCTCTACAAGGGGCCGGTCGACGCGGACGTCGCCGCCTCCATTACGCCCGGCTGCGACGGGGAGTACGCCATCCTGACCATGACCGGGGCCCAGGCCAAGGCGATGGCGGAGGAGGGCTTCGACCCTGACGGCAGCGGCGACCCCTTCCCCTATCTTCTGGTGGTCCGGGGCGGCGGAGAGCCGGCGGACGATGAGGAGCTCCGGGTGGCGTTCTTTATGTCGGGCTATACGGAGGAAGCGGCCCGGACCTATTCCGCCCAGGTGCGCCAGGGGTCCCTGCGGAGCTTCGTGCGGACCTGGCTGGAGGAGCAGGAACGGGTTTCCCCCGGTGGAAATCCCTGGAATTAAGGCGGGGACCTCCGGGCCCGCCGCAGACTGGCAAAAAGCCCTCCGCAGGAGTTTGCCGCCCGCAGGCGGCAAATAAATTTCAATCGTTTTTCCCGCGGCGTGTACTGCGATTTTGCAATGACCCCATCGAGGGGTCATGCAAAATTAAATTCTGCACGGCCACTCGATGTGGCCGTTGCAGAATCTTGGGAAAAACACTCTGCGCGGAGCGAGCGTCGAATTGTCTGCCGCAGGCAGACAACCGAGGCGCAGAGTGGAGCGAAGCTTATTCAAAAAAGATGCGAAGCATCTTATTTGACACACAGATCTATGCAGAAAAATCAATCTAACGGCGAAAGGAGGACGGGCGGAATGAAACCACAGGGAGGCTGGCGCGGCGTCCTGTTTCCGGCGGTATTGACCGTCTGTCTGCTGCTGTCTCTGGCAGCAGGTGGCATATATTTCGCGGGGTACCTGCAGGCGCAGATTTTTGCGGAGCGTTCCACCCAGCTCAATGAGATCACCTCCCAGGTGCGCGCCAATCTGGACAACGCCCTGGATTCCCACTGGAATTACCTGTCCGCCGCGGTCAATACCTTGGGGCACCAGGATTTTGATACGGAGGAGGAGGTGGCCGGATATATCGGCGGGCTGGAGGAGCTGCTGGAAATGCACAGCTACAGCTCCATGCTGATGCTGCTGGACAGCAAGGGAAACTGCTATGACGCGTCGGGCAGGCACGGCGTCTGGCCCGATATTGACCGGATTTCCGATGGGGAGGCACGGTACAGCTTCCTCTCCGACAGCCTGATTCATGAGGGCAGCTACTGGGCGTTCGTGCAGAAGCTGGACGCGCCCCTGGAGACAGCGGAGGCCAGCTTTACCCACGCCGTCCTGCTCAAGGATGTCTATGCCCTGAGCGCCTACTACGACAGCAGCGCCTACGGCAGTCAGAACGAGACGTATATTCTCAAAAGCAACGGCACCCGGATGCATGACAACGTGTCCGGCGACAGCATCATACAGGCGTACAACGTGCTGAAGGCCCTGGAGGAGATGGAGGAACAGACGATCCCCGACCTCCGCGCCGCCCTGGACCGGCAGGACACGGTCAGCGCCAATTTCCGCCGGGGCGGCACCGAGTATTACTACTGTCTCACCTCCCTGGAAAAGTACGACACCCTGCTGCTGTTTCTGATTCCCGCGGAGTTCGTGGCCTCGGGGACCGTGGGCATGGTGGGGGCCGTGGTGCGGATGCTCCTGATTCTGGCGGTGGTGCTGCTGGCCATGCTGGTGGTGGTGGCCGTGTCCATCACCCGGCAGCAGAGCAGCGCCCGGCTGTTCCTCCATGAGCAGGAGAACCTGCGCCGCCAGGAGGAAATGAACCAGCGCCTGGAGGAGACGAACGCCATGCTGGCCCGCTCCAAGGAGACGGCGGAGCAGGCGTTCCAGATCGCCGAGGAGGCCAACCGGGCCAAGAGCGCCTTTCTCAGCAACATGAGCCACGACATCCGCACCCCCATGAACGCCATCGTGGGCTTTGCCGCCCTGCTGGCCCGGGACGCGGAGAATCCCGAGAAGGTCCGGGAGTACACCCGGAAGATCACCGCCTCCAGCCAGCACCTGCTGGGGCTCATCAACGACGTGCTGGACATCAGCAAGATCGAGGCCGGCAAGACGGTGCTGAACCTGTCGGACGAGAACATGGTGGACCTCATTGAGAACATAGACGCCATCATCCGCCCCCAGATGAAGACCAAGCGGCACACCTTTGAAGTCTATACCCGTGACATCCGCCACGAGCACGTGGTGATGGATAAGCTCCGGCTGAACCAGATTCTGCTCAACCTCCTCTCCAACGCGGTCAAGTACACGCCGGAGGGAGGACACGTCTCCCTGACGGTGCAGGAGCTGCCCCAGTTTGCCAAGCAGCTGGCCCACTACCGGTTCATCGTGACCGACAACGGCTACGGCATGAGCCCGGAATACCAGCAGAAGATTTTCCACGCCTTCACCCGGGAGGAGGACAGCGTTACCAACAAAATCCAGGGCACCGGTCTGGGCATGGCGATCACCAAGAACCTGCTGGACCTGATGGGCGGAAAGATCACGGTGGACAGCGAGAAGGGGAGGGGCTCCACCTTCACGGTGGACCTGGAGCTGCATATCAGCGAGCACGAGGTGGACCGGGACTTCTGGCAGAAGAACGGCATTGCCCGGCTCCTGGCGGCGGACGACGAGGAGGTAATCTGCCAGAACATCCAGATGGCCATGGAGGACACCGGAGTTGCGGTGGATTACGTCCTGGACGGCGCGCCAGCCGTGGAACGGGTGAAGCGGGCCCAGGAGGAGGGCCGGCCCTACCACATCGTCCTGCTGGACTGGAAGATGCCGGGCATGGACGGCGTCGCGGCCGCGCGGCAGATCCGCCGGGAAATCCCCGAAGGCGGGCCCATTATCATACTGACCAGCTACGACTGGCCGGAGGTGGAGGAGGAGGCCAGGGAGGCCGGGGTGGACGCCTTCATGCCCAAGCCCTTTTTCCTCACCAGCTTCCGCCAGAAGGTGGACGGCGCGCTCCACCACTCCCCGGAGCGGGAGGCGGAAAACGGGGAGCAGCAGAGCCTCCTCCAGGGCATGCACATTCTGGTGGCGGAGGACAACGAGATCAACGCGGAAATCCTCGGCGAGCTGCTGGACATGGCGGGGGCCACCTGTGACATCTGCGAAAACGGGCAGATGGTCACGGAGGCGTTCTCCCTGTCCAGCCCGGAGCAGTACCAGCTGATTTTGATGGACGTGCAGATGCCGGTGATGAACGGCTACGAGGCGACCCGGGCCATCCGCGACCTGGGCCATCCCATGGCGCTGACCATTCCCATCATCGCCATGACGGCCAACGCCTTTGCCGAGGACATCCGGGACGCCCTGGAGGCGGGAATGAACGCCCACGTGGCCAAGCCCATCGATATGGCGGTGCTGGAGCAGACCGTCGCGGCGGTGCTGGAGGCCCAGCGCGGGAAGGGCTGATGTCCATAAACAGAAAAAGTGTCCTCTGTCAGGCGGCATAAGCCTGACAGAGGACGCTTTATTTTCGTATGACAGAGGGGCGGCGGCGTGCTACGCCTGACCTTGGATCACCTGCTCGACCTGCTTGAGCACCTGCTCCGCCATAGGCATCATCCGGGCCATCAGGGCCTCCCCCTGCTCCCGGCAGCTCTTGGCCAGCTCCTTGTTCCGCAGGCTGCCCAGGTTGATGCACACGTTCATCCATGCGCCCCGGATACCCGTCTGGAGGGAGAGCACCGCTACGCCCAGGTCGCTGGCGGCGTTCTCATTGAACCGGCCCGGCAGGGTGGCGGCCAGCTCCAGGGCTTCCGCCGCCAGCCTCATGACCTCCAGGGGCGCCTTGGTGCAAAGCTCCAGCCCATTCTGGATGGCCGCGGAGCGGGCGGCCCGCTCCTCATCGGTGGCCTTGGGCATGGGGAAGGCCCGGCTCACCTGCAAAAAGGCGTCCGTATCCTGGTCCATCACGTCCAGCAGGGCGAGGCGCAGGTCTTCCACCCGCTGACGGAGGGCCAGGAGCTCCGCCCGGTACCGGGCGAACTGGGCCTTTTCCTCCGTCAGGCGGCACACCATGGCCACCAGCCCGGCCCCCATAGCGGCCTCCAGGGCGGCGGCAGAGCCGCCCCCCGGCGCGGGCGCGTCGGAGGACAGCATTTCCCCGAACTGCTCCACCCGCATTTCCGCCAGCTTCATTTCTACCTGCATATGGCTTCCTCCTTATTCCATACCGATCAGATGGTATTCCATTACCTGTTTCCGGGCGTCGAAGCCCTCCAGCTTCAGGTAATACTCCGCGCAGTCCAGCAGCGCCTTGCCGGGGGTCAGGCCCACCAGCTCGCTGCCGGTGATCCGCACGCCGTACCGGTCCGCCAGGGCCCGGACCATTTCGAAGACGTAGTAAATGGGGGTGCCCTCGTAGTTGACCAGGTTCATGGACACCTGGGCCACGTTCCGCTCCTCCAGCATTACGCCGATGGCCTTGCAGTACTTGAAGCCGCCGCCCGCCGCCCGGATGGCCCGGGCGATCTTGTTGGCGATCTCCAGGTCGGAGGTGTCCAGGTTGATGTTGTAGGCGATGAGGGGCATCCGGGCCCCGATAGCGGTGATGCCCGCCGTGGGGTGGATTTTCCGCTCGCCGTAGTCCGGGGCCCACTCCGGCTGGAGGAGCTTCTCCGGCATGCCCTCGAACTGCCCCTTCCGGCAGGCGGCCAGATTCCGCCGCTCCGGCCGGGAGGCCGAGTCCTCATAGAGGAAGGAGGGGATGGACAGCTCCGTCCAGAGTCGTTCCGCCACCCGCTTGCTGAGGTCCACGCACTCCTCCACCGTCATATCCATGGTGGGGATGAAGGGGATCACGTCGGTGGCCCCCATCCGGGGGTGCTGGCCCTGGTGTTTGGTCATGTCGATGGTTTCCGCCGCCTTCTTCGCCAGCTGGAAGGCCGCTTCCTCGATGGCCGCCGGACTGCCCACCATGGTGAATACGCATCGGTTGTGGTCGCCGTCGGTCTGGACGTCCAGCACCGTGCAGCCGGGGATGCTGTTGGCGGTGTCTACGAGGCCCTGGAACACAGCCTCATCCCGCTCCTTGCTGACGCTGAAATTGGGTACACACTCAACTAATTTAGACATCTTTCTTACTCCTTCCCATAGGGAACGCCCTTTTTGATCACCGTGCGGGCCAGATTGCCGCCCAGCCGGTAGCAGATGTAATTGAGGTCCTCCGCCTCCCAGATCACCAGGTCCCCCCATTTACCCGACTCCACGGAGCCGGTGCGGTCCGCCCGGCCGATAGCCGCCGCGCCGTTGAGGGTGACGGCGGTCAGGACCTCCTCCGGGGTGAGGCGGTATTTGAGGCACCCCAGGCTCATGACCAGCTGCATGTTCAGACAGGGACAAGAGCCGGGGTTGAAGTCCGTGGCCATCGCCACGGGAACCCCCGCCTCCACCATCCGCCGGGCGGGGGCGTAGGCCGCCCCCAGATAGAAGCTGGTGCAAGGCAGCAGGCAGGCCGCCGTGCCCCCCGCCGCCATGGCGGTGATGCCCTCCTCCGGGCAGACGATCAGGTGCTCCGCCGACACGGCCCCGATCTCTCCCGCCAGGCGGGACCCGCCGATGGGGTCGATCTCGTCGGCGTGGATCTTGGGCCGGAGGCCGTATTTCTTTCCGGCCTCCAGGATGGCCCGGGACTCCTCCGCCGTAAAGACGCCGGTTTCACAGAACACGTCGCAGAACTCCGCCAGCCCCTCCGCCGCTGCGGCGGGGATCATTTCCCCGCACAGAAGGCGGATGTAGCCCGCCCGGTCGTTTTTGTACGCCTCCGGCAGGGCGTGGGCACCCAGGAAGGTGGGGACCAGGTCTATGGGGTGGGTCTGATCCAGCGCACGGATGGCCCGCAGCTGCCGCAGCTCCGTCTCCGTATCCAGGCCGTAGCCGCTCTTGGCCTCGCAGGTGGTGGTTCCCAGGGACAGCATTTCGTCCAGGGCTAGCCGGGCCTTGTCCGCCAGCTCCTCCTGGGAGGCGGCCCGGGTGGCCCGGACGGTGGACAGGATGCCGCCTCCCTGGGCCAGGATGTCCAGATAGGGCACCCCCCGCAGCTTCAGGGCCAGCTCGTTCTGCCGCCAGCCGCCGAAAATCAGGTGGGTGTGGGCGTCTACCAGGCCAGGGGTGACGAGACTCCCCTGGGCGTCGATCGTTTCTACAGTGCGCAGATCTATGCCATCCACATTTTGAGGCAGTCGTCCATTTCCGACTCCGATGATGGCGCCTTTATCGATAAGGACCCAGGCGTTTTTCATCATTCGGACGGCCCCCTGGGCCTCCCCGCCCTGAGCGGAACTGCCCAGGGGGGTGGCCAGGACGCCGATGTTGGTTACCAGCAGACGCTCCATCACGCCTCCTCCGCTTCCCGCAGGGCGGCCTCCACCATCGCGCCGTCCGCCAGATAGGGCAGGGTGATGTGGTCCGTTCCCTCCCGCATGCGGTTGTACTCCGCGGCGGTGGTCAGGGCATTCTCATTGCAGGCCCAGGCCCGGCGGGATACGCCCACCATCACGTCCCAGGGCATGGACATCTGCAGAATGGCATCCACCCGCTCCGAGCCGTCCAGCACCATGCCGAAGCCCCCGTTGACCGCCCGGCCGATGCCGGTGCCGCCGCCGTTGTGGAGGGCGATGAGGCTCATGCCCCGGGCGGCGTTGCCGGCGTAGCACTGCACCGCCATGTCCGCCATGATGTTGGAGCCGTCCTTGATGTTGCTGGTTTCCCGGAAGGGGGAGTCGGTGCCGCCGGTGTCGTGGTGGTCCCGGCCCAGCATCACGGGGCCGATCTCGCCGCGGCGCACCATTTCATTGAATTTCAGGGCGATGTTCATCCGGCCCATGGCGTCCTGGTACAGGATGCGGCATTGGGTGCCCACCACCAGCTTGTTTTTCTTGGCGTCCCGGACCCAGACATAGTTGTCGTAGTCCTGGTACCGGCGGTTGTGGGAGAGGATGTACTCCGCCGCCGCCGCGTCGGTCTTGTCCAAGTCCTCGCTCTTCCTGGACAGGCAGCACCAGCGGAAGGGGCCGTAGCCGAAGTCAAAGAGGCAGGGACCCAGGATGTCCTCCACGTAGGAGGGGAAGACGAAGCCGTCCAGGTCGTTCTCCCCGTTGCGGCACACGGCGGTGACCCCGGCGTCGAAGACCGCCTTGAGGAAGCTGTTGCCGTAGTCGAAGAAGTAGGAGCCACGCTGGTGGTGCTTACAGATGATCTCGTAGTGCCGCCGGAGGGACTTGTCCACCAGCTGGCGGAACCGCTCGGGGTCCTTGTCCAGCATTTCGGTGCGCTCCTCGAAGGTGAGCCCCTGGGGGCAGTAGCCGCCGTCGTAGGGCACGTGGCAGGAGGTCTGGTCGCTCATCAGGTCCACGTGGACGTTCTGCTCATACAGGTACTCCAGCAGATCCACCACGTTGCCGTGGTAGGCGATGGCGCAGGGGGTCCGGTCCGCCAGGTGCTTCCGGGCCATGCCCAGGGCCTCGTCCAGGCTGGCGGTGCGCTCGCTGACCCAGCCCTGGGTATAGCGGGTGTCAATGCGGGAGTCGTCCACCTCGGCGATAATGGACACCGCCCCGGCGATCTCCGCCGCCTTGCCCTGGGCGCCGCTCATGCCGCCCAGGCCGGCGGACACGAACAGCCGCCCCGCCAGGTTCCCGTCCTCGGGAATGCCCAGCTTCAGCCGCCCGGCGTTGAGCAGGGTGTTGAAGGTGCCGTGGACGATGCCCTGGGGCCCGATGTACATCCAGCCGCCGGCGGTCATCTGGCCGTAGTTGGCCACGCCGATGGCGGCGGCCCGGTTGAAGTCCTTCTGGTTGTCGTACATGCCCACCATCAGGCCGTTGGAGATGATACAGCGGGGGGCCATCTTGTGGCTGTGGAACAGGCCCAGGGGGTGGCCGGACATGACCACCAGGGTCTGCTCGTCGGTCATGACCTCCAGGTACTTCTTGATGAGGCGGTACTGCATCCAGTTCTGGCAGACCTGGCCGGTCTCACCGTAGGTGACCAGCTCGTAGGGGTACAGGGCGATGTCAAAGTCCAGGTTGTTGTCGATCATCACCTGGAAGGCCTTGGCCTCGGTGCAGTTGCCCTTATACTCCTCGATGGGCTTGCCGTACAGCTTGCCGGCGGGGCGGAAGCGGTAGCCGTAGATGCGGCCGTGCTCCTCCAGCTCCTGAGCGAACTCCTTGGCCATCTGGGCGTGATGGTCGGGGTGGATGTACCGCAGGGCGTTCTTGATGGCCAGGGCCTTGTCGGCCTCGGACAGGTGGGACTCACGGCGGGGAGCCCGGCGGTAGCCCTCCTCAAAGGCGGGGTACTCGGGCAGGTCGTAGTCCAGCTTGATGGTCATGGCGTCTGCGAGATTCATGGTTGGTTCCTCCGTTTCTTAAAAATTTTAACTGTTCCGCTGGGAACTGCTTTCTATGTATTGTATTTTAACAAAAATCTGATAAAATGAAAAGCACCGGTATTATATATTTGCTATATAAAAAAAGTATGGAGGGTGCCTATGAACTTCAAGCAGCTGGAATATTTCGCCGCCGTGGCGGAGGAGGGGAGCATCTCCGGAGCGTCCCGGGCGCTCCATGTGGCCCAGCCCCCCATCAGCCGCCAGCTGTCCCTGCTGGAGGACGAGCTGGGGGTGACCCTGTTCCTGCGCACCAACAAAGGGGTGGCCCTCACCGAGGCGGGCCGGTGCCTCTACCAGCACAGCCGGCAGATGTTCCAGAGCCTGCGGACCATGGCGGACAGCGTGCGGGACGTGGAGGCCGGGGCCCGGGGCCAGCTGAAGCTGGGGGTCATCTACTCCGACGTGCAGACCGCCACCCAGCTGCTGAAGCAGTACCACGCCCAGTACCCCCAGGTGGAGCTCTATGTCCGCATGGGGGCCCCCGGCGATTTGCTGGACGACCTGGGCCGTGGGGAGCTGCATGTGCTGTTCCTGCGCAGCCAGTCGGGGCGGTCCTTCGGCCTGCGGGAGCGGGTGCTGGGGGAGGACCCCCTGGAGCTGGTGATGTGCCCCGAGACCGACCCCGCCCCGGGGCAGGACGCGGTGCCCATCCAGGCCC
>VSNB01000061.1 GCA_009774055.1 Clostridiales bacterium | reverse complement strand
TTTTTCGCCTCCTCCGCCATAAATCTACATTTTTTCCTCGGCGTTTTCTTACATTTTATCACTGGCGCTGACAGCCTTTCCTTACCTGGAGAGTCTATTGAGTTTTCTGGAAATGAGCCGCGAAGAGTGGGAGCCGATCATGCAGCAGGCTTCTGAAAATTTGGATCGATTCTTGGCTGCAAACGATTTGGCTTACAGCGATCAGGCTATGCAGCTGCTTGGTGAATTGAGTGAGAAGCACATTTATTTCAAGCTGCTGTATCTTCAGTGGTTTTGGCGCAAGGCCGAAGGAAAAGTGGAACCATGGATGGCAGAAGAAATGCGCCAGCTTCCGGAACAATTCGCGTTGTACCAGAAACAGGCGCAGACTTTCGTAGAGAATGTTTTGGATATTGACCAGGTGGGCAGAGACGTACAAGAGAACTTCCAGGCGAACTATGTTTTTGACCAGCCGCACGATGCGGAACTGTTTTGCTTCAAACCGATTCCGGTTAGTTTCGGACCGGTGGGTGAGGATGCCTGTGGAATGATTCTGTATCCGAACACTATCCGTGCTCTGATTGATTTTTCTCTGCGGGACTGTGTTGCAAAAAATATCCCAGTTCGCCGGTGCAGAAACTGCGGCAGATACTTTCCTATTATTGGACGGATCACGGCAGAGTATTGCAGCAGGCCGCAGCCATCCGGGAAGCTCTGCCGGAATATCGCTCCTGTGCAAAAGTGGGCAAAGAACAGCAAGAAGGATCTGGTATTCAGCGAGTACCGACGGGAATACAAGCGGCACTTCGCCTGGATCAAGGCGGGGAAGATTTCCGAGGAACAGTTTGCCGCCTGGGCTAAACAGGCCAAGGCGAAAAAGCATGATTGTGACGCAGAAAAGCTCTCCTTGGATGAGTTCAAGGAATGGCTAAAAAATTAGAAAACGGATATTTTTGCTAACCTTTGGACTTCTTAAGGATGCCCTTGCATGCAACAGTATGCCATAAAGAGATACCAGCAAATTTTGAAATACGTTGTATTCCAGGCAGATATTGCCGCATAGAGGTATGTCTCCTATCATTTACACCGCTCAGTCATAATGGACAATATTGTCTGATCTGTCTGCCGCATTCCCTGCTGTGCCAAGATACCAATATTAGCGATGGTGTTATCCACGCCCTTGGTAACAATGCCGTCACCGCTCTTGAATTCCTGGCGATTCTTGTACATAGAATAGCCCAGGAGCCCTGCGTCCACACTGGCAGCGATCTTGGCGGCGCAGGAGGGCTTTGCCCCGTCGCAGATGGTGCCGCTGATCATAGCCACAGCGTTGACGATGGTGTGTGCAATGGCTTCATAGCTGCCGTCCAGCAGATAGGCGATCCCGGCCCCTGCCCCGACCCCCGCGCTGACCGCGCCACAGTAGGCGGAGAGGCGGCCTATGCCGCTTTTCTGGTGGATTGTCACCAGGTCGCTGACCAGCAGCGCCCGGTACAGTTTCTCCTGATCGGCGCCCAAATGTCTGGCGTACCGCACCACCGGTACAGAAGCGGTGATGCCCTGGTTGCCGGAACCGGAGAGGATCACTACCGGCAGCTCACACCCGCTCATCCGGGCATCGCTTCCAGCAGCAGCCCATGCTCTGGCTTCCGTCTTGATGTCACTGGGGTACTCTGCCAGCATCACAGAGCCAATATTGGCTCCCCAGTCATTTTGCAGCCCTTCCTCCGCAATAGCTGTGTTGCAGTCGATCTGCCGGCGCAGCAGCGGCGCGATCTCCTCCAGTTCTGCCGTATTCGCAAAGTCCAGAATGTCCGCTACATTCAGGACACTCTTGTCCGTCAGACTGTCCTCGGCGGAATCTGTGACCGGCTTTTCTAGCAGGACCTCGCCATCCCTTTCCTCCCGAACGATGTTGCTGTGGCTGTTTGCGATGTGTACGGAAGCGGAGTGTTCCCCAGCCCAGCCGGTCAATCGGATATCCAGCATCCGGGTGGTATCGGCGCAGGCGATTTCGATAGGGGTATCCTGAGAATAGGCCGCGATAGTCTCGTGCAGCTCCGCCGGAACAGACGAGATGACCTGTAAGGCTCTCTCCGCTGCACCAGCTATAATACCTGCGGCTATGGCCGCACAGATACCTTTCAGTCCCCCGGAATTGGGAACCACAACGCTTTTCACATTTTTGATGATATTGCCGGAAACCTCAGCTCGTATCCGCTCCGGATTGGTACCTAGGATGTCACGGAGCCGGGCGGAGGCATAGGCCAGGGCAATCGGCTCTGTACAGCCCGTGGCGGGGACTAATTCTTCCCTTAAAATGGACAGATATGCCATTTTCTTTTCAGCAGTCAGCATAATTTTTCTCCTTTTACTTGATGGGATGTTCAGGTGATTCCACATAGATCCTTTCACTGGAGAACCCCTGACCTCGGACCTCCTTGATCTGTGTGATGGTCAGAAACGCATGGGGATCAACGGATTGGATCAGCGCCTGCGCGGCATACAGCTTCCGGGGCGGAATCACACACAGCACACCTCGCTGGAGCGTTCTTGTCCGGCCTGTTTCAATGTAGACCATAGTGGTCCCGGCCTGCAGCTCTGTCAGGCATTTCTGACGGAGCTTCTCATATTGACTGGAGACTACAAAAAGCTGTATCTGGGATTGCCCCAGAAGCATCACCCGATCCAATGCAATTGTCTCCACGACCAGCAGTACAACGCCGTATAATATTTGTTCCGGATCGGAAAACAGAGCTTGTGCGCCCATGATGACGATATCCGTCAGGTAGACCGCTGCAGAAACCGGGATATGCGTCCATTTATGCAGCACAAGATTGACCACATCGGTTCCACCGGTGGAGGAACCCACTCGCATAACCAGACCCACAGCGATACCCACCAGTCCGCCGCCCAGCAGGGCCGCCAGCAGTGGATCAGCTGTCAGATGGTCAATACCTGGTATCCGCTGCGCCGCGCCCAGGAGGATAGGATAGAGCAGCGAACTGGCAATGGTGGCCACAACAAAACGCCACCCTAACACCGCCCACCCCAGCGCCAGAGCCATAAGATTTACGCACAAAACGATCGCTGCAGTGTCCAGCGGAATAAATCTTGCCAGAACGATGCCAACGCCGGTAGCGCCGCCCATAATCACGCCGCTGGGAAGAATGAACGCCGCCACCGCAAATCCCAGCAGTATATTCCCGGCCAAAATTGCGGAGCAAACCCCTGCCGCTTTTTTGAGGTGTCTCATTGCGTTATGCTCCCTTACCATGTCAAAGCACCGTCACGCAGTCCAGCAGCTCAGCGCATACGTCTATCTGCTGTTGAGAACCAAGGATACAGACCGCACCTTGTGCTGTCAGCTTCTCCACAGGATCCGCCAGAACAGCCAGATCATCCGGTACCGTGGAGAGCATCTCGCGCCGGACGCGGCACAGGTCTCCGTGGGTAATCTGCCGCCAATAGCGGGCGTCAGCGGTTTTCCCCTTCATACGGGCTGTTAAGAGCGGGTCGGACTCCGCCGCCGCTCCAATGATCATGCCGGTAAGGTCTATATCTGCGATACCCCGCAGAAAGCCAGCGGAGGCGCGATAGCAATCCAAGGTTCGGGCGGCACTGGGGTCCCGATAGGAGAAAAATCCCGCAAAGCCGGTATCCCGCAGGATCATCCCTGTACCGTAGGCCCCGCCCTGGACCCGCACGGTGTTCCACAAGTGGCCCAGAGAGATCGTGCGGCCCATGACCTTTGCCGTTCCGCTTCCTGCACCCTGGAAAATGCCGCCCGCAGCTGAAAAAGAAACGTCCGAGGGAATCACGATCCCCTCCCGTCTGGGGCCCCAGGGACGAATAGCCGCAGTGCCCGGAAGAACAAAGGCACCTTCCGGCAGGCTGCCAGACACTATGCGGGCGGTTATCCCCACAGCCGCCTCGTTCCCGGCGGTAATACTGGCCGTCATACGCGCGCGGCAGAAGATACGCTGTGACAGAGCCTTCAACTCCTCTGCCAGAATGGGAAAGCGGACCGGGAAATCCCGCTCCAGCTCCGTCAGCCACCGGAGGAAGGTGATGCCGCCAGCCTGCTCCTGCACAGCGCCCTCAGCGGTGGAGCAGGCGAGAACTCTGGACATAGCGGCGTTGTGTCCCGCCATCACAGCCTGCTCCGCCATAGCTGACCGATGCTGGCGCAGGAACACGAGTACCCGTTCGGGATCATCCCATCGCTGCCCCATCAAAAGCTCTGTCAGGAATGACAGGGCTTTTTCCAGCTTCGCGTCCAGGACGCTGCATGTGACACACAGGAACGTCCGGCAGCGGGTGGGAATGTTTTGCTGCCCATATGCCTCTACCGCGAATTGGATACTCCCGAACAGGGAGCGCATCTCCCGGTGGAGGTCCGCCAGAGCGTAGGCTGACGTATCCAAATAGCCGAACAGCCGGGCCATAAAGGACGCTTTGGTCAGTTCATCCGGGGCAAGATCATCCAGCGCAAAATAGAAATTCAAATAGGTGATCCCGTTCGTATGCAGTTCGTGGCACAGAAGTGTAATGCCCGCCGTTCGTTCTTCTGCGAAAGGCAGCTTCTCCGGTTCTGCCGGGACCTGCTCCAGGCGCAGCCTGGGGATGGATGCCAACTGCTCCGGCGTATCCGGCGCGGCCTGCCACGCGGCGATGGCCTCCTGATACCGGCGGATACCGGCGGCCTCCGCAGAGCTCCATCCTGACTGGACCGCGCTGAGGCGGGCTGTCTCCCGGGCCTGACGCTCCTGTCCGACTGTGTGAGAGGGACACATCAGCACCCGGCAATGGTGGGGATTTTTCAGCAGAATACGCTCCATCAGCTTTTCAAAATATCCATCTCCGCACTTTTGGCGCAGATCGTCAAAAAGCGTCCCTACGCTGAGATTTGCTGCCGGATCTCCGCCGTAGAGCCAGCTCTCCAGCACCTGAAAACCCAGCACAAGCCCCTGTGGCGTCTGCCCGTAATCACGCTGCCGGACCTCAAACTCCAGTTTGTCCAGTGTGGCGAGGATACGCCGGTGATCCAACCCCTCCCGAACCAGCCGTTTCAATTCTTCTTGGAGGGCGGCAGACACCTCGTCCATCCTGCCCTCATCTATATCCCGCGCCTCCAGCGTGACCCATGGCTGCTGGATGCCATCGTGAAGCTCCAGCCGGACATCCCGCGCCAGTCTGCCTTCCAGGAGCCGCCGCTTCAGCGGAGCCTGGTTGTCTCCGCAGAGCGCGTCCGACAGCGCCTGCAGCGCCGTCAGTGCCTCCCGGTCCCGGCAGGTACAGGCCACAAATCCATCCGCCAGTTTGGAGCGGCCTTCCGGGGTTTCCTGGGGGGACAGTTCGTAGCGGACGATAGACAAGCCGCCATCTACAGGCTTTTGCAGCGGAATTGCCCCCGGCGCGGGGCGGCGCTCATAGCCGGAGAGATATTCGCTCTCAAGGATTGCGAGAATTTTCCCGATATTCAAACGGCCATCCAGGAATATGTAGGAATTGGAGGGGTGATAGAGACGTCTGTGGGCGGCGGTGAACGCCTCATAGGTCAGCTCCGGGATATGCTCCGGGTCGCCGCCGGAGACGAAGCGGTAGCAGGTATCCGGGAACAGGCAGCGGGTCATCTCGCGCTCCAGAAGAGCGTCCGGCGATGCAAAGGTCCCCTTCATCTCATTGAACACCACGCCCTTGCAGAAGGGTGCGCCATCCTCATCCAGTTCATAATGCCACCCTTCCTGACCGAATATCTCCGGCCTGGAGTGGAGCAGCGGGTGCAGCACTGCGTCCATATAGACCCGCAGGAGATTGATAAAATCCTGGTCATTCCGGCTGGATACTGGATAAAAAGTCCTATCCGGGAATGTCATGGCGTTCAAGAACGTATTGAGAGAGCTTTTCATCAACTCCACAAAAGGCTCCTTTACCGGGTAGCGTTCTGAGCCGCACAGGACCGAGTGTTCCAGGATATGAAATACGCCTGTGTCGTCCCAAGGCTGGGTTTGAAAAGCGATGCCGAAGGTTTTATTTTCCTCCGCCCGCTCCAGCCAGACCAGCCGGGCTCCGGACTTCTGATGTTCCATCTGCCAGAGGACCGCATCCAGCTCATCTACACTTTGACGGTCGAGAACGATAAAGCCGGAAAGGATATCATTCTTTTCCATAATGGGCCTCCCCTCATATGAGAAATTTCTTTTTTCTGTTTAGATGCCCACTATTATAAATATTTTCTGCGCTGGCGCAAGCAGGTGTGCTTATTCTGTCTAATTCCGGGCTAAATTGTCCTGCCCATGGTCTGCCGGTGTCAGCCGGTCTGGAATTGTCTCTGGCTTCCCCCAAACAGAAGCGGTGACGGGTATGCGCCATTGGTACAGAATAAACCATTTTCGGGGCAGAATCGGCAGCTGATATTGATTTTGCCCGGAAAACCTGTATTGTTAAGGCAGAAAAACACCAGGAGGGATGCAGCGAATGTACGATCTGCTCATTATCGGCAGCGGGCCTGCCGGCGTTTCCGCCGCGCTGAGTGCGAAGGCGCGGAACTTGGACTTCCTCTGGTTCGGTTCCAGAGCGTTGAGTCCTAAAATCACGAAAGCCGAACGTGTCATAAATTACCCGGGACTTCCTTCGATCACCGGCACAGAGATGCGCGACGCTTTCCTGCGTCAGACCGGCAGTCTGGGCATTTCTATTCTGGAGGAACGGGTGAACGCCGTTTATGACATGGGCGGGCATTATACCGCTCTGGTCAACGACAAAATGTACGATGGGAAAACCGTCATCCTCGCCACCGGCGTATCCAGCAGCCGGGAGATCCCCGGTGAGAGCCGTCTGCTGGGCAAAGGCGTCAGCTATTGCGCCACTTGCGACGGGGAGCTGTACCGGGGCAAACGGATTGCGGTTATCTGTACGGACCCGACTCTGGAAGAGGAGATCGAATTCCTGGCGGACCTGGCTTCGGAGGTATTTCTTTGCACCAGCTATAAGGATTGCGGCATCCGCCGGGACAATGTGCGCCATGCGGTAGGGTATCCCTCAGAGATTTTGGGAGCGGACCGGGCCGTGGGCATCGTCTGCGGCGGTGAAACGCTGGCGGCGGAGGGCATCTTCTGCCTGCGCTCCTGCGTGGCACCGGCGGCTCTGCTGCCGGGACTGGCGGCGGAGGGCGGACACATTCAGGTGGACCGGCAGCAGCGTACCAACCTTCCAGGCTGTTTCGCCGCCGGGGATTGTACTGGGCGGCCCTATCAGTATGCCAAAGCAGTGGGCGAGGGCAACGTGGCCCTGCACAGTGCGGTAGAATATATAAAAAAGGCGGTGGTGTAGCATGAAATCACGAGTATTGCAGATAAAGGACTATCGGGAGGTGGATATAACGCCCCTGCTGAAGCCTTTCGTGCCGGATGAGGCAGCGCTGGAGACAGAACTGCGGCGGCTGACCAATCCGTATGTCCGCTGGGAAGCAGGAGAGGCTGCTTCCTCTGGGGATCAGGTGGTATGCCGTCTGGTCTCGGACTGTCCCAGATTCAATAAGGAGAAAGTCCGGTTCGTAGCTGGCAGCGGTATGTTCCATAAGGAGCTGGAGGCGCTGGTTATTGGCATGACAGTGGGAGAGGCCAGGGAAGCGGACCTGTCGGAGGGCAGGGTATCCCTCACGCTGACGGGCGTGATGAACCGCGTGGTCCCAGAACCCAGTGATGAGATGGTGGAGAAGCTGGGCCTGGAGGGTGTGGACACCGTAGCGGACTACAGAGCCTATCTGCTGGCGCAGCAGAAGGAGGCCGCTTTCCAGGATGCCCTCTATGAGCCCCAGAAGCGGCTTATGGCGGAGGTAATCGCTGGATCAGAGTTTGTCCTCTGCAAGGAGGACTGGGCCGCCGTGGTGAATCGGGAGCTGGATCGTTGCCGGACGCTGTGCCGTCAGGAGGGCATGGTTTTGGAGGAGATGACCCCGGAGCAGTTCCGCGGACGCATTCCAGTGAAGAGCTACCACGAGCTGGTCGCCATGCTCCAATACGACGGCTGGGACAGTCTTTGCCGCTATCTGCTGGGCTGCTGGTACGCTCAAACCGATGGCTTCCAGGCCGGTGAAGCGGATTATGAGGCATTTATTGAGGACTATGCTAAAACTTGGCATGTCTCCGTGGAAAACGCCCGGGAAGCCAATCCCTATGAAACCTTTATTTTCAATGAATACGCCGGACACACCTACACGGTATTGAAAAAATACATCAGAGAATTTTATTGAGGAGGACGCACCATGGCAATTCAAACTGCGGACAAGACCAATTTCAAGGAGCTGATCGGAGAGGACTTCGTGATCGCCGATTTTTATGGCACCACCTGCGTTCCCTGTAAGCTGTTCTCCAGAATTTTAGAGGACATTGCGGCGGAAATTCCCTTTCTGAACATCGTCAAGCTCAATACCACCGAAAATCCTGAGATCGCGGAGGAGTACGGCATCACTGCCGTACCCACCATCCATTTCTACAAGGACGGACAGCTGGTGGACAGCCATGTGGGCGTCATGCAGCCCCAGGCGGTTAAGGATGTCATTGCCCAATATATGTATGCATAAAACCGGACAGATCAGGCGGTCTTTCGGACAAAATCGACATGCGCTCTTTTCTGCCTGTTCCGGGTATGCTATGATACGGCTATCAACAAAAGGAGGTCTCATTTCATGAAAAAAGCCGCGAAACGAACCCTCTGTACCTTTCTGGCGATTCTGCTCACGCTTGGTCTTGCCGCCTGCGGCGGCTCAAAAACCGTTGATCCGAAAACATGTACATATGACGAGATGGTGGACTATCTCACTGCCAAGGGCTACATCTCCAAGGATGCCGCCCCGGTGGACATGCTTACCACAGAAGGTTACCTCACAGACAATACCGGCGGGGAGATCCCCTTCGCCCCCTTTGCAGACAAGGCCATGGATTACGGCGGACTGTGGCTGATGTGGTGGGATTCCGAGATGCCCTCCGAGGCGTACACCAACTGTTTTCAGAATCTTGCTATGAACGGCGGTGCGGTGGTCTATATGGGCGGAGCGGCTGTGCTGGAGACCGCCGCCTACAACGGCAGCTTCGCAATCGCCTTTGCGGAGAACTATGCCCAGAAGGACGCTGTCACCGCTGACTTCCAGGCGCTTTCCCAGAAATAAGATATATGGACGCCCTACCCTATCCTGTATGGGATAGGGCAGAGGCGTTTCTCTGAAAGCACATAAGAGGAAGGAGAAATCAATGGAAACAAACGCAATTTTCCGAAAAAATTACGGCAGCTTCCGCCGCTTCTTCTCCATGCTGGGTAAAGCGGACCTGCCCTATCTGTGGATCATTGGCTACCTGGCGGCCAGCGCTGTCATCGCCAACGTGGGCGTCAGTTCCACCGAGTACAGCGCCGCCCTCTTCGCCGGGAACGTGGGTCTGACCGCCGTGGTGCTGCCCTATCTGTTCTATCAGGTCCTCTCCCTGATCCTGAGCTCTGTCTCTGGCCTCATCAACAACCTCTGCACTGCCCGCATGGACCGGAACCTGCGGCGGATGGTCTGGCGCAAGACGGTAAGCCTCCCGCTGCGGTTCTATGAAAACAACAACCCCAAGGAGCTGCTCAGCCGTATCACCACCGACATTTCCAGCATCAGCAGTCTGGTTATGAAGGTATTCCTCCCCATCTTCACCACCGCCTACTCCAGCTTCGTCATCCTCCGGAAGGTCTCCAGCTATGACGGTTCGCTGATGTGGTCCCTGCTGGCAGCGCTGCCGGTGAACATCCTCATCAGCTTTATCCTGGGCCGCCTGCAATTCGGCGTGCAGGACCTCATCAACCGCCGCAACGCCGAGCTGACCGCCTCCGTGGCGGAGCGGACCAACAACCTCATGCTCATCAAATCCATGGGTACTGAGGCGAAAGAGGCCGGTACCGGCGGGGAGCGGATGAAGGCCAGCTACCGTGCCGCCGGAATGAACATCTGGGTCACTGGCATGGCACTCCCCATCCGGGCCATTGCCAGTGTCCTGCAAACCATCGTCATCATTCTGGTGGGCCGGGGCTTCTACGCCTCCGGCGCGCTGAGCCTTACGGAGTGGATCGCTTATTATGGCTTTGCCGTTCAGCTGACCAATATCCTCAGCGCCTACTGCGGCTATTGGACCTCCTTCAAAAGCGCCCAGGGCGCGGTGGACCGGGTGAGCGAGATCATGGACGAACAGTCCGAAGACCTGGATGCGGGAGATGCTATGGACTCTCCCACTGGCGGCATCCATTTTGAGAAGGTGGACTTCTCCTTTGGCGCGGAGCCGCTGTTCCAGGGTCTGGACCTGGACATTCCCGCTGGGCGGATCACCGCCGTAGTGGGTCCGTCCGGCTCGGGCAAGACCACCCTTCTGAACCTGATCGACCGCCTCTACCCCCTGGACGGAGGGGCGATCCGGATCGGAGGAAAGGATACCTCGGACTACTCTCTGGCGAGCTTCCGCCGGACCCTGGGATATGTGACCCAGGAGAGCGTCATGTACGCCGGGACGATCCGGGACAACCTGCTCCACGGCCTGGATCGGAAGCCGCCGGATGAGGAATTGGACGATGTCTGCGCCGCCGTGGGCATCCTGGAGTATGTACGCCGTCAGCCTCTGGGCTACGATGCCCCGGTGGGCGAGAGCGGGGCCAGCCTCTCCGGCGGGCAGCGGCAGCGGTTTTCCGTGGCCCATGCGCTGCTGAAAAAGCCGGACTGCCTGCTGCTGGACGAGGCCACCGCCGCCATGGATATCGGCGGCAAGGCAGGTGTCTGGGCCAGCATCCGGCAGGTCATGGCAGGAAAGACCGTGGTCTATGTGGCCCACGACGCCCAGACCATCCGCAACGCGGACTACCTGATCGTCCTCCGGGACGGCAGAGTGGAGGCCGCCGGGGAGCGGGAGGACATTCTGGCCTCCGATCTCTACTGCCGGGAAATGATGGAAAACGGAGAGGAGGGACGCTGATATGAAGCAGAATGGCAGAGACAGAACGCAGCAGAAAGAGAAATTTTCTTTCCGGTCCTATATCACATTTTATACCCGCTTTCCCATCCCCTGGTGGCTCTTTATCGGCTCCCTGGTGTTCAGTCTCATCAATACTGAGGTTTTCCTGGCTATCTCCAAATATGTCATCCAAATCAACAAGGGCGAGCTTTACAACGGCGTCATCATCGGCTACTCTCTGCTGACTGTACTCAACGCTGTGATCGCCATGCTCAGCAACCTCTGCGGCGAGTACGGCATCCAAAAGGTCACGCTTCGGGCCAGAAAGCTGCTGTGGGACAAGATACTCCACCTGCCCATGCGGGAGGTGGAGCGCCGCCAGCCCTCGTCCCTTATCTCCGGCGTGGTCAACGACATCACCCAAGCCAGCAGCGTCATCTACATGATCTTCTCCACTGTGGCCTCCATCTACGGCTTCATCCGCTGCTGTGTGGAGATGGCCCGGTTCAACGCCGTCCTCTCCGCCTACATGCTGCTGCTTGTTCCCCTGGCCGTCGGGGTGTTCGCACTGGTGGGGCAGCTGCAATACCACATGATGCTGCGGCGGTATGAGAGCCTGAACACTATGACGGAATTTTTCTCTGAGCATATCTCCGCCGCCAAGCATGTCAAGGCCCAGGCTATGGAGGGCCTGGAAATAGAAGAGGGCCTGCGGGCTATTGACGAGCGGTATAAGGCGGATATTTACTACGCCTTTATGGAGGTTTTGCAGGTGTTTTCCAATACGCTGTACACCTCCATCGGAAAAGTCGCCATTGCCCTGTTTGGGTCCGACATGATCCGCAAGGGCCGGATGCCGGACACTGGCATCAACGATTTCAGCACCTACAAGGACCGGGTGGACCAGTATCAGGCGGAGGTCCTGACCCATTACCAGACCCTCAAGGGTACACAGGGGGCTATGCAGTACGTGGGCGTCCTTCTGGACGGTCCGGAAGAGGACCCGAATGCCGGGTACGATCTGCCAGGGGACCTGCCGGAGCGGGACATCGTGCTGGACCGGGTGAGCTTCGGCTATGTCCCCCAGCAGCCGGTACTCCACGACCTGAGCCTCACCATTCCCGCCGGAAAGACCACCGCCATTATTGGCAACAACGGCTCCGGCAAGTCCACCCTGCTCAAGCTGCTCCAAGGGATTTACCCACCGGACAGCGGACGGGTATGGCTGGGGAAGTCCGCTGTGGACGAAGTGAAGCTGGCCCAGCTGCGCCGGCGGTTCGGCTGTGTCCTCCAGCACAACCCCTTGTTTTCCGGTACTGTCCGTGATAACATAGCCTACGGCGAGACCAGCGAGGTATCGGACGAGACCGTAGTCCAGGCTGCAAAGCTGGCGGATGCGGACGGGTTCATCCGCCAGCTGCCCCAGGGGTATGGCTCCGATGTGGGCATGGGAGGGGCTCTGCTCTCCGGCGGACAGCGCCAGCGGGTAGCCATTGCCCGGACACTGCTGTCCGATCCGGACTATCTGCTCATGGACGAGGCTGGAGCCAGCCTGGACCACAAGAGTGACATGACCATCTACCGCACCATCCGGGAGCACATGAAGGGACGGACCATCGTGGTGGTAGCCCACGATATGCGCACAGTTATGGAGGCAGATCACATCATCGTTCTCAACAGCGGGTCCCTGGAGGCTGCGGGAACCCACGAGGAGCTGCTGAAAACCAGCTCCACATACCGCGCATACCTGGAGCTTCAGGGGTGCGGCCTGGCGGGAGAGGAGGCCGGGAGATGAAGCGCTTTACGATCCTTTTTTCCATCCTGCTGGCGCTGGGCTTTGCAGGTGTGCTGGCTTATGTGGCCTCGTCGCCGGAGTTTGTTCCGCCTACAGCGCTGATTGGCGAGGGTGAGGACCCGGATGCCCCCATTTGGGACATGACGATAGAGGAACTCATTGCTGAAATCGCCGCCCAGGGGCTGATTGATGACCCGTCCACTGCAATTTCCCTGTCCAGCGACGGCCTTTGCACCGAGGCACGCCAGGTCAGTGGCGCAGAATTTTACTGGTGGGATCTGGACAACCTGAAGGAGGGCAGCATGGAGGAAATCTCCTACAAGAGCCTGAAATCAGATGGGATTATCGACCTCTATGGTTCCGGACACATCACCAGCTGCGTTCACAACGGCCCCTTTGCGCTGTGGTTGGACCTCTATGAGGGGGATGCCAAGGCGCTGGAGCAGGCGTTCAAGGCTGTAGGCCAGACGAAATAGAAACAGGGAGGGAGCGGCGATGGAGATGAAAGTACTGCTGGTGGACAGCGACCAGCAACTGCGCGAAAAATTGGTCATCATGCTGTACGCTTTCCAGTGCTTCCGGGTGGTTGGAACGGCGCAGACCTCAACGGAGGCCATTGAATATGTGCAGTCCAATGAGGTGGATGTTATATTTGCCAACCACCAGCCAACGGACCCCCGTATCACAGGAGTCGGGGAGTATTTGTCCGCCGTTCTGGGGCAGAGCCATCCCCATATCCAGGTGGTGGTCTATTCCGACTCGGAGGAGTGGGCCTTCAACGCTTTCCGCTGCCAGTGCGCCGGGTATCTGCTGACACCCTTTGATCCGCTGGCGCTTCAATCGCTGGTCAACCGCCTGCGGTACATTTTCGACCTTCAGCAAGCCAAGCGGGAGATATCCAACCGCAGCATCATGATCAAGACCCGCAGCGGCTATCAGCTTACCCGTATCAGCGATATTCTTTTCATTGAACGCAGCAACCGGAAAAACCGCATCG
Organism: Clostridiales bacterium; assembly: GCA_009774055.1. Lineage (GTDB taxonomy): Bacteria > Bacillota > Clostridia > Oscillospirales > Oscillospiraceae > Pelethomonas. Next base: position 868 of record VSNB01000061.1, on the reverse strand, counting down.
TCACTATAGACGGCCAGGAGATCGCACTGCTGGGATATACCATGAACCAGCTGGAGGAAATGCTGGAGGGCTGCGGATTCTATCGCTGTTATCAATCCTTCATCGTCAATCTGTCCCAAGTGGCAGTTGTCCGGGCGGACAATGAAGCAAAAAATTATGCGATCCGCTTCAAGGAGTATGAGGGGGAGATCCTGCTCAGCCGGGAAAAATACGCAGAGCTGGTGGCACTTCTGAAGGGACGATATGCGAGAATCAATATCTGACACTTTTTCAGCCTTTTATTGCTTTCGAGAAGAAGTCAGAAAAAGCAGTGCAAGTATGCCACTTTGCCCTCTCCGCGACAAGATGATTATAAAATACTCCGTATTCACAAAAAGGAATAAGGTCCTGCAAGGAAATCTCAGATTTCCTTGCAGGACCTTATTGTTCCGTACCAGCTACCCCCGGCTCACATAGTGCCCCTTTGGGGGTATTCCCTTGCAACGCAAGGGTTTTCCGATTTGTCCTTATTATGCCATAAGGGCACTCTTACGCCGTGGCAGCGATAAAAAGCGGGGACGACATTAAGACCGTGCAGGGAAACCTGGGCCACGCTACCGCCGCTTTTACCTTGGACATCTATGGTCATGTGACTGAGCAGATGAAGCGGGAAAGCGCACAGCGGATGGAGAACTTTATCCGGGGCGTTGCCGCTGGGTAAGGGAAAACCTCCATAAGGGAAAAATAAGGGAAAACACACCTCAGAAGTAAGAAAAAATCCCTCAAAACCTTGCGGTTCCAAGGGATTTTCATGGTGGAGACTACTGGACTCGAACCAGTGGCCTCATGCGTGTGAAGCATGCGCTCTAACCAGCTGAGCTAAGCCTCC
>VSNB01000060.1 GCA_009774055.1 Clostridiales bacterium | reverse complement strand
GTCTGCCCCGGCTCACCGTCCGGCGGGAGAGCTTCGAGACGGTGGCCTATTCCTACGGCAACCTGCCCCCCTGTCCCGATGACAAGCGGGTCCGGCGGGCCCTGGGGCGGCTGAAGCCGGAGGAAATGGCGGAAATCGTAGTGGGCGCGGGCATGTTCGGCGGCAGGCGCCGGTTCGACCTGCCCGGGTCCGTGGGGAACACCACCTCCAAATTCTGGGACCGGGGGCTGGCCAACGTGGCCCTGTGCGACGGCCCGGCGGGACTGCGGGTCCAGCGGCGGGCCACCGTGGAGCGAGGCGGGCGGCTCAAGCCGGTGGAAATGCCCCGGTCCGCCTTCGAGGCCGCTCCGAAGCTGGTCAAACAGCTTATGACCGGCGACCCGGAGAAGAGGGAGGTTCGCTACCAGTACACCACCGCCTTCCCCGCGGCCGCCGCCCTGGCCCAGAGCTGGAACACGGACCTGCTCTGCCAGGTGGGCCGGGCGGTATACCGCGAAATGAAGGAGTACGGCTGTACCTTCTGGCTGGCCCCCGCCGTCAACATCCACCGCAACCCCCTGTGCGGCCGGAACTTTGAATATTACTCCGAGGACCCCCGGCTCACCGGGGCCATGGCCGCCGCCGTCACCCGGGGCGTCCAGCAGGAGGCGGGGTACTACGTCACCGTAAAGCACTTCGCCTGCAACAACCAGGAGGACAACCGCACCTTCGTCTCCAGCGTGGTGGGGGAGCGGGCCCTGCGGGAGATCTACCTGCGGGGCTTCGAGGAGGCGGTCCGGTCCGGCGGGGCCAAGGGGGTCATGACCTCCTACAACCGCCTCAACGGCGTCTACACCCCCAACAGCCACGATCTCTGCACCAAGGTCCTGCGCCAGGAGTGGGGCTTCGACGGGGTGGTCATGACCGACTGGTCCTCCACCCGGAAGGGGCAGGCCGGGGCCGCCGCCGCCCTCCGGGCGGGCAATGACCTGATGATGCCGGGCTCCGGCGGCGACCGGAGGGACATCCTGCAGGCCCTCCGCTCCGGCATGCTGACGGAGGAGGAGCTGCGCCGCTGCTGCGGCAATGTGATCCGCGCCATTCTGGACAGCGCCGTCCAGAGGGATTATATCGACGACTATCAAAACTGAAAGAACATACAGGAGGAACGTACGCTATGCTGGAGGAACTGAAAATCAAGGTATATGAGGCCAATATGGAGCTGCCCCGCCGGAATCTGGTGACCTACACATGGGGCAATGTCAGCGGCATCGACCGGGAGAAGGGGCTCTTCGTCATCAAGCCCTCGGGCGTGGACTACGAGGATCTGAAGCCGGAGGACCTGGTGGTCATGGACCTGGCGGGCAGACAGGTGGAGGGGACGCTGAACCCGTCCTCCGACACCCGGACCCACCTGGCGCTGTACAACGCCTTCCCGGAAATCGGCGGCGTCGTCCACACCCACAGCCCCCACGCCGTGGCCTGGGCCCAGGCTGGCCGGGACATCCCCGCCTACGGCACCACCCACGCCGACTACTTCTACGGCCCCATCCCCTGCGCCCGGAATCTGACGGCTGAGGAGATCGAGGAGGACTACGAGACAAACACCGGCCGCGTCATCGTGGAAACCTTCCGGACCCGGGACATCGATCCGGTCCACGTTCCCGCCGTCATCTGCCGCAGCCACGGCCCCTTTACCTGGGGGAAGGACGCCGCCCAGGCGGTGTACCACTCCGTGGTGCTGGAAGAGGTGGCAAAAATGGCCCTGTTCACCGAGGCCGTCAACCCCAAGGCAGGCCCCGCCCCCCAGCGCATCCAGGACAAGCACTTTATGCGCAAGCACGGGCCCAACGCCTACTACGGACAGAAAAAGGGCTGATTGCACCCCAAAATAAAGCGTTTCTCCCGCCGGCAAAAGCCGGCGGGGGAAACGCTTTGTGCTTAAAAACCGCCCCGCTTCTTGCGCTGGGCCGCGAATATATTCTGTGTGATCTTCTCCTGGTCCTCTTCGGTCAGCTCCAGGAACTGGCAGCCGTATTCAAACGGCGCGTTCTCCTTCTCTATGACCCGCAGGACCTGGCAGTACATAGCGGACACCGGCCTGTCCTCCAGAAGCTTCACCTTCAGCAGGAACTTATCCCCCATCTGGTACTGATACTCCGAGCCGATGCCGGCTCCGCCCACGCTGATATTCAGCAGCTTACAGGGCCTTTCTCCCGCCGAAAGCCCGCCGAAAACCGTTGCGGTCGCGTCAAGATTCGTGTCCAGGCGGAAAAAGGCCCGGGCGTTCTCAATCTTGATCAGGGTCAATTCCTCCACCTGCCACACCTTGTTGGGCAGGGGCGAAATCACGCCCTCCAGGTAAACCGCCTTCCTGTCTCGGTCGCTGTATCCGCGAATCTTCACGGGAATGGGCTCTCCGTCCTGGGGAAGCTCCGTATCGGAATACTGGTGCAGCGTCGCCGCCGTGCCATGGATCCCCAGCATCTTGGCTACGAACAGCAGGACACCGCTGCCGGTTGTCACCTCCACCCGCATGCCGGAATAGAGCTCCAGCTCCTCACCGGCGCCCGCCTCTTTCTTTTTCTCAGGCTCCGGCGTTTTCGCCTTTTTCCCAAATAAATCGAACAGCTTCAAAATATTGCCTCCTGTTCTTCACTTTCGCCATCCGCTTCCCAGGCGGAGCGGCGTTACTTTTCAAACAACTGCCTCATTTTCTCATCCGCCCAGACAACGCCGTTCCGTCCGCGCTTCTTCGCGTCGTACAGCATGGTGTCCGCGATCTTCAGATAGGATGCATATGAGTTTTCCGACTGGGGCATGACGGTGACGCCGCCGATGCTCACCGTGACCCACTGGGACACGGAGGGGTCGTGGGGAATATGGAGGTCCTCCACCGCCTGCCGGACCTGCTTGAGGTGGGCAAAAGCCTTTTCCGTACTGCCGCCCATCAGGAAGGCGACAAATTCCTCGCCGCCGTAGCGGGCGAAAAAGTCCGTACTGCGCTGAAAATAGGCGGACGCCGTCTTGGCCACGGAGGCAATCACCTTGTCCCCGGCGGGATGCCCGAATGTGTCGTTGAACCGTTTGAAATGGTCAATATCAAACATGCAGATAGAGAACGGCACCTGGAGGCGGGCGGCCTCGTTCCACTTGACCACGCTGTAGCGGTCATGCTGCCGCCGGTTGGGGATCCCGGTCAGCTGATCGGTCCTGGACTGGTACTCCACCTGCCTACGGTAGTTGTACAGTTTGATGTGCGTACCGACCCGGGCCTTTACGATCAGCGGCGCGAAGGGCTTCGCGATATAGTCCACCGCGCCCAGCATCAGCCCGTGCTGTTCGTTCTGAATATCGGAAAGGCCGGTAATCAGAATAACTGGGACGCTCTGGGTAATGACCTCTTCCTGCAATTTTTTCAGCAGCGTGAAGCCGTCCATCCCCGGCATGATCACATCCAGCAGGATCAGGGAATACTCCCCCTCGCTGGCGCAGCGGAGCCCTTCCTCCGCCGTATTGGCGATGGTTACGTCGTAATCATCCTCTAAAATGGATTTCAGCTGGGCCGCCTGCAAAGCACTGTCATCGACAACCAGTATCTTTTCCATATTTACACTCTCCTTTTTCCATCGAAGGTAAAATAAATGTTTATTTACTCCCGGACAAGCCTGTCCGCTCTTTTCCTAAGTCCGTACCGGCGTCAGGTAGCCGCTCAGGCCGGTGGTCAGCAGCTGGAATACCGTCTCCTCCGTCTCCCGGTCATTGGGCAGGATTCCCTCCGCCACATATTTGGCGTACATAATCGTAGAGGTGAGCACGTGGAGCCACAGCATATCCTGATTGATACGCTTCAGGCCGGGAAACGCGCCCCGGAATGCGCGGACCATTCCGGCGAAGGTATTGAAGTAACCGGCATTCCTACACTTATCATATTCCGGAAAGAAGGCGCTGTCACGGAATCTGTGATAGAAGATTGTCTCGTCCGGATGGGCCGCCCAGAACCGGAAGTAGGGCACCCACAGGCGCTTCACCGCTCCCACAGGGTCGGAGAGCATCTCGCGGGGGTCAAAGGTCAGGCGCTCGAAGATCGTCGCCGCCCGTCTGTCCACATGGACGAAGCACGCCTCCATCAGCTCTTCCTTGCTGCCAAAATAGCGGTACAGCGCCCCGGGGGAGATCCCCGCCAGATCGCTGATATTCTGGATGCGCACGCCTTCCAGGCCGTACTGCCGCACGGCCTTCATCGTCGCTGAAATAATCCGCGCCTTCGTGTCATCCAAAGCGGCCGCCCTCCTAACAGACGAATGGCTGTATTATACATGATATAGCTTCCGTTGGCAATATCCATTTTCAATATTCGGCAGAAAAATGCGGCCCGGCCGGACGGCGTTTAACGCCTGTAAATACAGGTTCTTATTTCGACAGCCGGCTGCTCTCCCGCTCCACCAGCGTCCAGGGCAGCTGCACGCTCTGGCAGTACTCGCCGTCCATCTGCCGCAGCAGGATTTCCGCCGCCGTGCGCCCCGCGTTTTCCCCTCCGTGGGAGAGGGAGGTGATGGGCACCGGGGACAGCTCGCTGTAGTAGCTGTTGTCGAAGCTGACGATGGCCGCGTCCTCCGGCACCCGGAGTCCCCTCTTCTGCAGCTGGAGCAGCAGGGAGTTGGCAATCTCGTCGTTATAGCAGACGAAGGCGTCCACCTCCTCCAGCGCCTGGTCCAGATAGGTCCCCACGGACGCGTCCTGTCCCGACAGAAAGCTGGCCTTCGTCTCGGTGTTGTACCAGTAGACGTAGCGGTCCATCAGCTGCAGCCCCTTCTCCCGGAGGCCCTCGGCGTAACCGGCGTAGCGGCCGTGGCCCTGGATATCGTCGGACTTGAACACGCCGCCGATGCGGGCATATCCCTTGTCCGCCAGGTAGCAGGCCAGCTGGCGGCCCCCATCGGCGTTGGCGTCCATGACGAAGTGGGCCCCGGGGAGGTTAGCGTAGTATCCGTGGATGAACACCAGGGGCGCCTCCCGGTCCAGCAGACGCCGGTAGAGGTCCAGGTTGGGATTGGGCAGGGCGCTCTTGGTGGCCTCCACCAGGATGCCGTCCACTGGCTGCCCCAGGAGCTGGGTGAGAATCCGGCGCTCGTTGGACACCTGGTTCTGGGTGGCGAAGAGGGAGGGGGTGCAGTCGTGCCGGGCGAAGACCGTTTCCGCCTCCCGGAGGATGCTGGGGAAAATGTAGTCGCTGATATAAGTGGTAATGACGGCGATGGACCGCCGCTGGGGCGCGGCGTCCCGGGTCTGACGGAGGATGCGGGATCCGCTTCCCTGCCGGGTGGCGATGAGCCCCTCCCGCGCCAGCAGGGCCAGGGCCTGCCGGACGGTCTGCCGGCTGACCTGGTACTCCCCGGCGATGGCGAATTCCGTGGGCAGGGCCGCCGCGTCGGCGTATTTCCCCGTTTGAATATGGGCGCGCAGCGCATCCGCGACAATCTGATATTTGGCAGCCATGGTATCCTCCTGGTCAAATCGTTGACAACAGTATACAAGAAATACGGACAAATTGCAAGAGGCCCTGTAAAAAACCGGAAGGCCGGCGGACCGCCGCGCTGCCCGGCTTCTGCAAAATGCCCGGAGAAGCGTTATTTTATCGGCGGAGTTTGTGCAAAACGTCCCTTTGGAATCCTTTGTGCCTTTTCGAAAACAGACAAATTATTTTTTGCTGAAAATTCTAAAAACATCTCATAACACTTGAATTATTTTCTAATTTTTGAAATATCTAAAATACTTTTGTGTGATATTTCTTAATTTTATCAGATTTGTATTGTTTATCCGCACGAAATTGCGAATAAATGCGTACAAATTATTGACAAACCCTGCGAAAGCCGGTATACTTGGTATCGCCCCCGAGAAAGGGGCGCAAATCAAATTGGATTGGAGAAAACATTATGAAGAAGTTTCTTGCGATGATCCTGTCCCTGGCAATGGTCCTCGCGCTGGCTGCCTGCGGCGGCAACAACGAACAGAAGACCAACGACGATCAGACGCCGGCTGATACCCAGCAGCCTGCCGACGATCAGCAGCCCGCCGATACCAACGAGCCCTCCGAACCCTCCGAGCCTGCCGAGCCCGCCTCCGGCGAGCTGATCACCGTGGGCATCATCAACAACGACCCCAACGAGTCCGGCTACCGCACCGCCAACGACGCGGCTATGCGCGCCACCTTCACCGAGGAGAACGGCTATAAGGCCATCTTCTATAACAACAACGACGCCGCCCAGCAGATCGCCACCGCCCAGCAGATGGTACAGGACGAGGTGGACTTCCTGCTGCTCTCCCCCGCCTCCACCACCGGCTGGGACACCGTGCTGCAGGACGCTCAGACCGCCGGCACCCAGGTCATCCTCTTCGACCGCAAGCTGGAAGCCGATGAGAGCATGTACGCAGCCGCCGTCGTCTCCGACATGCCCGCCGAGGGCAAGACCGCCGTGGACTGGCTGGCCGCCCAGAATCTGGATGAGTACAACATCATCCACATCCAGGGCCACATGGGCTCCGACGCCCAGTTGGGCCGCACCGGCGCACTGGACGAGAAGGTCAACGCCGAGGCCAACTGGAACTACGTCACCCAGCAGACCGCCGACTGGGACGAGGCTACCGCCCGCACCATCACCCAGTCCGTCATCGACTCCGGCAAGCCCTTCAACGTGATCTACGCTGAGAACAACGGCATGGCCCGGGGCGCCGTGGCCGCTCTGGACGCCAACGGCATCACCCACGGCAAGGACGGCGACGTCATCGTCATGGGCTTCGACAGCGACAAGTGGGCCTTCGAGGCCGTCCTGGAGGGCAGTTGGAACTACATGGGCCTGTGCAACCCCCTGCAGGCTGACACCGTCGACGGTATCATCAAGGATCTGGTGGCCGGCAAGACGCCCGCCCAGAAGATTATCTACACCCCTGAGCAGGGCTTCGACTGCGATACCCTTACCCAGGCGGATGTGGATACCTACGGTACCTGATCGGACCATCTGACCCATACATAGCATCTATCACGTGACCCGACACGCGGCGCGGCATGTCAGCCGCGCCGCGTGTGGACTTTATAAAAAGCCCTCCGCAGGAGTTTGCGCCCGCAGGCGCAAATAAAATCAAATCACTTTTTCGGCGGCGCGTACGTCGAAAAAGTACTTTGCGGGCCGCACTCGGCCCGGTCCTTCCTTCTCAAAAAAGTGGCTGCGCCACTTTTTTGAAATCTAAAAGAATGGAGGCGTATCCCTATGCAGCAAGGCGCAGTATTGGAAATGCGCGGCATCTGCAAGTACTTTCCAGGTGTGCGCGCCCTTCAGGATGTGGATTTCACCCTGCGGGAGGGTGAAATCCATGCCCTGATGGGAGAGAACGGCGCAGGCAAATCCACGCTCATCAAAGTGCTCACCGGCGTACACCCCAAGGACGGAGGCGAGGTCCATATCAAGGGCGTGGACGGCGCGGCGGTGATCCGCTCCCCCCAGGACGCCCAGAACGCCGGCATCAGCACCGTCTACCAGGAGATCACCCTGTGTCCCAACCTGACCGTGGCGGAGAACATGTACATTGGCCGGACCAAGGGGGCCCTGGCCAACTGGAAGTCCATGAACGCCGGCGCGGGGAAGATCCTGGAGTCCCTGGGCATTCCCGCCAGCCCCAGGCAGCAGCTGGGGAGCTGCTCCATCGCCGTACAGCAGATGGTAGCCATCGCCCGGGCGGTGGATATGGAGTGCAAGGTGCTCATCCTGGACGAGCCCACCTCCTCCCTGGACGAGCAGGAGGTGCAAAAGCTCTTCGGCCTCATGCGGGATCTGCGCGCCAAAGGCGTGGGCATCATCTTCGTCACCCACTTCCTGGAGCAGGTCTATGAGGTCTGCGACCGGATCACCGTCCTCCGGGACGGTCAGCTGGTGGGGGAGTACGTCATCGAGGACCTGCCCCGCGTCCAGCTGGTCAGCAAGATGCTGGGCAAGGAGCTGGATGACATGGCTGACATCAAGAGCGAGGCGGGCGGCGGCGCGGTCAGCGCCGGGGGCGTTCCCGTGCTGGAGGCCCAGGGCCTGTGCAGCAGCGCGGGCATCAAGCCCTTCGATTTCTCCATCCGCAAGGGGGAGGTCAACGGCTTCACGGGCCTCTTGGGCTCCGGCCGCAGCGAGTGCGTCCGGGCCATCTTCGGCGCGGACCACGTCACCGGCGGCAGCGTGAAGGTGGACGGCAAGGCGGTCAAAATCAAGAAGCCCCTGGACGCCATGAAGCAGGGTGTGGGCTATCTGCCTGAGGACCGGAAGGGCGACGGCATTGTGGGTGACCTCTCCGTCCGGGAAAACATCATCCTGGCCCTCCAGGTGATGAAGGGCTTCTTCCGCCCCTTCTCCCGCGCCCAGGCGGAGGCCTTCGCCGACGAGTACATCAAGCTGCTGGAGATCAAGACCGCCTCGGCGGACACGCCCATCAAGTCCCTCTCCGGCGGCAACCAGCAGAAGTGCATCCTGGCCCGGTGGCTTCTCACCGACCCCAAGTACCTCATTCTGGATGAGCCCACCCGGGGCATCGACATCGGCACCAAGATCGAGATTCAGAAGCTGGTCCTCAAGCTGGCTGCGGAGGGCAAGAGCGTCACCTTCATTTCCTCGGAAATCGACGAGATGCTGCGCACCTGCTCCCGGCTGGTGGTCATGCGGGACCGGAAGGCTGTAGGCGAGCTGACGGGCGAGGACCTGACCCAGTCCAAGATTATGGCAACCATTGCAGGAGGTGACGAGTAATGGCGACTCCCGTGAAAGAACCGAAAACCGCCGTAAGGCGGCCCGATGAGAGCCTTCTGAAGCGGCTCACCCGGCATCAGCTGTTCATCCCCCTGGCGGCGCTGGCGCTGCTGGTGCTGTTCAACCTGATCGCCGACCCGACCTTCTTCGCGGTCACGGTCAAGGAGAACAGCCTGGGCAACCCGGTGCTCAGCGGCAACATCATCTCCGTTCTGGACAACGCCTCAGAGCTGGTGATCCTTGCCATCGGCATGACTCTGGTCACCGCCTCCTCCGGCGGACAGGACATTTCCGTAGGCGCGGCCATGGCCATCGCCGGCAGCGTCATCCTCCGGCTGGTCTGCGGCGGTCAGGTTTCCGCCGACGTCATGCAGACGCCTCTGGTCCTGGCCCTCCTCGCCGGCATCCTGGTGAGCATGGTATTCGGCGCCTTTAACGGCGCGCTGGTGGCCTACTTCAAGATCCAGCCCATGGTGGCTACCCTGATCCTCTTCACCGCCGGGCGCTCCATCGCCGCCTGGATCAACAACAACCAGCTGCCCATCATCAACGACCTGGGCTTCAAGTACGCGGGGACCTTCCTCCCTGGCATCCCCGTCCCCACCCCCATTTTCATCACCCTTCTCGTGGTCCTGATCTTCTGGCTGGCGCTGAAATTCACCAACCTGGGTCTCTATACCCAGTCGGTGGGCATCAACGCCAACTCCTCCCGGCTCAACGGCCTGGACCCCAAGCTCATCAAGCTGATGACCTATGTGATCCTGGGCGTGTGCGTGGCCGTCGCCGGCTTTGTCCGGGTCAGCCGCAGCGGCTCCATCAACTACTCCCGCATCGCGGAGAACATCGAAATGGACGCCATTCTGGCCGTGGCCCTGGGGGGCAACGCCCTCTCCGGCGGCAAGTTCAATATCTACGGCTCCATCCTGGGGGCCTACGTCATCCAGTTCCTTACCACCACCCTCTACAAGTACGAGGTGCCCTCCACGGCCCTGCCCGCCTATAAGGCGGTGGTGGTGATCCTGCTGGTGGTGCTCAGCGCCCCGGTGGTGCAGGAGAAGCTGGCCGGCATCAAGAAAGCGCCGGCCAAGACCGCGAAGGAGGTGTCCTGACATGCCGAAAGGAATTGCAGTCGACAACCAGGGGCGCATCAGGGAGCGCGCCGCCATGAGCGACACCAACCTGCTGCTGACCATCACCGTCGTGGTGTTCTTCCTCCTGTACCTGTCCGCCGTATTCTTCCTGGGCGGCGGCTTCGCCAAGCCCCAGAACTTCCTGAACATTCTCAACAACAACGCCTCCCTCATCGTCCTCTCCTGCGGCATGAGCCTGGTGATGATCACCGGCGGCATCGACATCAGCGTGGGCGCCGTCACCAGCCTCGTGTGCATGGTCAGCGCGGTGAACCTGGAGCAGCAGGGCGGGAACATGCTCACCGTGATCCTCATCGGCCTGGGCATCGGTCTGGCCTTCGGCGTGGTCCAGGGCTTCCTGGTGGCCCATCTGGGTATCCAGCCCTTTATTATCTCCCTGGCGGGCATGTTCTTCGCCAAGGGTATGACCACCATTGTCAGCAAGGAGCCCGTGCGAGTGACCAACGAGGGCTTCCTTGCGGTGAAGGAGACGCGCATCACCGTCCCCGGCCTGGGCTCCAACAACAAGCTGGGCCAGTACATCCCCGCCTATGTGGAGGTGGGGGTGATCGCCGCCCTGGTGGTGGTGGTCCTCCTCTTCTGCCTGCTGCGCTGGACCAAGCTGGGCCGCAGCTTCTACGCCGTGGGCGGCAGCAGCCAGAGCGCCAATATGCTGGGCATCAACGTGCGCCGGACCAAGTTCCTGGCCCATGTGCTGTGCGGCCTGCTGGCGGGCCTGGGCGGCATCCTCTACTTCCTCCATGTGGGCAGCGGCGATGTGGCCAACGGCGCGGGGGACGAAATGAACGCCATCGCCTCCTCCATTATCGGCGGCACCCTGCTCACCGGCGGCGTGGGCAACGTGGTGGGCACCTTCTTCGGCGTGCTGAGTCTGAACACCATCAAGCGGATCGTCTCCTCCCTGGGCTTTGACGAGGCATGGTGGTCCAATATCACCGTAGCCACCATGCTCTGCCTGTTTCTGGTGATCCAGAGCGTGGTCCTGCTGCGGAAGAACAAGAGCAAGCAGTAACGTTACCCAGCGTCCCGGCGGCGGATACCGCTGCCGGGACGTTTTTGTTAGGGAAGCGGATACAAACAAATTTCGTACAACCAGGACAGAACACCGGGCCTCTCCGCAGGCTGTCCGGCGCAGAGCGCGGCCTTTCAGCCATCAATTTGTGTTGGATGACCAGATATATTTAATAAAAGCAGGACTGACTGTGCAAATCGACACAGGTAAAACGAACTGCTTATCTGTAAACATACAAATTATCACATTGGAAACCAGGCTTTATTTCCAGAAGTTGAGAGCTTATCTGCATTTCCGTTGAATACGAGCCAAGATCAGCGCGAGCCCATCTGTTGGCAGCGAAAATATGTATTGTCTATCCGCACAAAATCGCAATTCATCCGTACAAATAATTGACAACCGGGCGGAAACCCGGTATACTGAAAGCATCATCAAGCGGGAACGCGGGGCGCGCCCCTTCCCCGCCGCAGCTGCGGCGGAGGGCCGGGCCGGGCGTTTCGGAAGAAAGGAAGAAACCATATGGATGCAACGATTCGGGAGGTCATCGAACAGGGCAGAGCCTATCTAGGCATCGAGCTGGGCTCCACCCGCATCAAGGCGGTGCTTATCGGCTCCGACCACGCTCCCATCGCCTCCGGCGGGCATACCTGGGAGAATCAGTATGAGAACGGCCTGTGGACCTACTCCCTGGACGCTGTGTGGAACGGCCTGCGGGACGCCTACGCCAATCTGGCCGCCGACGTGCGGGAGAAATACGGCGTGGAGCTCCGGCGGACGGCCGCCATGGGCGTGTCCGGCATGATGCACGGCTACCTGCCCTTCGACGGGGAGGGCCGGCTGCTGGCCCCCTTCCGCACCTGGCGCAACACCACCACCGGGCAGGCGGCGGCGGAGCTGACGGAGAAATTCCGGTTCAACATTCCCCAGCGCTGGTCCATCGCCCACCTGCACCAGGCGGTTCTGAACGGCGAGGCCCACGTGAAGGACATCCGCTTCCTCACCACCCTGGCGGGCTACGTCCACTGGCAGCTCACCGGCGAGAAGGTCATGGGCGTGGGCGAGGCATCCGGCATGTTCCCCATCGACAGTGATCGGCTGGATTTTGACCAGGCCATGATCGACCAGTACGACGGCCTGGTATCCGGTCTGAACTACCCCTGGAAGCTGCGGGACATCCTGCCCAAGGTCCTCCCCGCCGGCGTACAGGCCGGAACCATGACCGAGGCTGGTGCCCGCCTGCTGGACCCCAGCGGCACGCTGGAGGCCGGGTTCCCCCTCTGCCCCCCCGAGGGCGACGCAGGCACCGGCATGGCGGCCACCAATGCCGTGGCCGTCCGGACGGGCAACGTGTCCGCCGGCACCTCTGTATTCGCTATGGTGGTGCTGGAAAAGCCCCTCAGCAGGGTCTATGAGGAGATCGACATGGTGACCACCCCCGCCGGGAAGCCGGTGGCCATGGTCCACTGCAACAACTGCACCAACGAGCTCAACGCCTGGGCCGCGCTGTTCCAGGAGCTGATGTCCGCAATGGGCTGCGAGGCCAGACAGGGCCCCATTCTGGACGCCATGTTCCGCGCGGCGCTGTCCGGCGAAAAGGACGGCGGCGGCACGGTTTTGTATAACTTCCTCTCCGGCGAGCCCGTCGCGGGCCTGACGGCGGGCCGCCCCCTGCTGGCTCGCACGCCGGAGGCCAGGCTGTCCTTCGCCAACTTCTCCCGGGTGCAGCTCTACTCCGCCCTGGCGGCGCTGAAGCTGGGCCTGGACATCCTCAGCAGGGAGCGCGTGGCGCTGGACCGCCTGCTGGGCCACGGGGGCTACTTCAAGGCCCCGGAGGCCGGCCAGCGGATGCTGGCTGCGGCGGCGGGAGCACCGGTGTCCGTCATGGAGACGGCGGGCGAGGGCGGCCCCTGGGGCATGGCCCTGCTGGCGGCCTACAGCGCCGGGAAGGCGGAGGGCCAGAGCCTGGAGGACTATCTGGACAGCCGCGTGTTCGCCGGCCAGCCGGTAACAACCATCCAGCCGGACCCCGAGGATGCGGCAGGCTTTAACGCCTTCATGGAGCGGTACGTCCGGGCAATGCCTGCCGAGCGGGCCGCTGTGGAGCATTTGCAGTAAAAATCACTGATTTTAATCATATTCAGGAGGACATTACATTGAAAAACATGCAGTTCTGGTTCGTTGTCGGCAGTCAGTTCCTGTACGGCCCCCAGGTGCTGGACACCGTGGCCGCCCGGGCCGCCGAAATGGCGGAGAAGCTCAGCCGCGTCCTGCCCTATCCCCTCGTCTACAAGGTCACCGCCAAGACCAGCAAGGAGATCGCCGACGTGGTAAAGGAAGCCAACTATGACGACTCCTGCGCCGGCATTATCACCTGGTGCCATACCTTCTCCCCCAGCAAGATGTGGATCAACGGCTTCGCGGGCCTCCAGAAGCCCTACTGCCACTTCGCCACCCAGTACAACAAGGAGATCCCCAACGAGGAGATCGACATGGACTTCATGAACCTCAACCAGGCCGCCCACGGCGACCGGGAGCACGGCTTCATTGCCGCCCGCCTGCGCCTGCCCCGGAAGATCATCGCCGGGTACTGGCAGGACGAGAAGGTCCAGAAGCGTCTGGGCAGCTGGATGAAGGCCGCCGTGGGCGCGGCTGTGTCCAAGTCCATGAAGGTCATGCGCTTCGGCGACAACATGCGGGAGGTGGCCGTCACCGAGGGCGACAAGGTGGAGGTCCAGGCCAAGCTGGGCTGGCAGGTGAACACCTGGGCCGTGGGCGACCTGGTCAAGGAAATGAATGCCGTCACCGAGGCCGAGATCGACGCGCTGATGGCGGAGTACCAGGCCCAGTACGACATGGCCACCGACAAGCTCGACCACGTGCACTACCAGGCCCGGGAAGAGATCGCCATGAAGAAGATGATGGAGCGGGAGGGCTGTATGGCCTTCTCCAACACCTTCCAGGATCTCTACGGCATGGAACAGCTCCCTGGCCTGGCCTCCCAGCACCTCATGGCCCAGGGCTACGGCTACGGCGGCGAGGGCGACTGGAAGGTCAGCGCCATGACCGCCATCATGAAGGCCATGGGGGAAAACGGCAACGGCTGTTCCCTCTTCATGGAGGACTATACCTACCACCTGGCAGAGGGCCAGGAGTATTCCCTGGGCGCCCACATGCTGGAGGTCTGCCCCTGCTGCGCCGCCGGGAAGCCCCGGATCGAGACGCACCACCTGGGCATCGGCATGAACGAGAAGGACCCCGCCCGCCTGGTGTTCGAGGGCAAGGAGGGCGACGCCATTGTTGTCAGCCTCATCGACATGGGCGGCCGCCTGCGGCTCATCTGCCAGGACATCCACTGCGTCAAGCCCATTATGCCCATGCCCAACCTGCCCGTGGCCCGGGTGATGTGGCAGGCCGAGCCCAGCCTTACCACCGGCGTGGAATGCTGGATCACCGCCGGCGGCGCCCACCACACGGTGCTCAGCTACGACGTCACCGCCGAGCAGATGAAGGACTGGTGCGCCATGATGGACATTGAGTTCGTCCATATTTCCAAGGATACCACTGTGGAGAGCCTGGAGCACGACCTCTTCCTATCCGATCTGGCCTGGAAGCTGAAATAAGCCAAATGCAGACCGAGGAGCGCGCCCCGCCCGGGGGGCCGGGGGCTGGTGTGTGCGGGGCCACAAAGATAGATTTAAGGGATGG
>VSNB01000006.1 GCA_009774055.1 Clostridiales bacterium | reverse complement strand
CCCGGACGGCGGCTTACTTTTGCCGCGCGGCAAAAGTAAGCAAAAACGCGCTTAGACCTACGGTCTAAGAACCCCTTAACGGGCAGGCGCGTGCGCGCCTTTGCCCTATACGGGGGGTTAAAGGGCTGTGCGGCGGGTTTGATTGGTGGGCGAAGCCTCTGAATGTCCGATCCTACGGGTATCTAATCTAGTGGCTTGGCGGTTGACCAACTCCGCCTGCCGGCCTGTTAAAGGGGCAGCGTCTGCTAGGGGGACGTTCTAACGGAACTGCCCCGGGAGCTCCAGCGTGTAAGACGGTAGGGTCTGCCGACAACATCGTCGGATAGACGCTTCGCCCGATACATGGGAGCCGCCTGCTTCAGACCGGACAGACTACAGTGGAAGCGCAAAAACAAACGCCCCCGTAATGGAGGAGGATTCTCAAGGAACGTAGTTCCTTGAGCGATCTTTTGCTTCTTTTCGCTCGCGCGAAAAGAAGGCCCCCGCGCCGGCGAGGCGCGAAGCTAAAACAAGATGAAAGCCCCGCCGCCCCGCAGGGGCGGAACGAAACATCCTTCAACGAAGAAAGAAGAAGGCGGAGCGGCCCGCAGGGCCGCAGAAAGAAAGGAGCATAAAATGGCATTTTCAGGCAGCGACGCCGGCGGCTTCAAGTGGGAAGGCTTCGAAAGCGGAGCCCCCTCTCAGCGTCCGCAGAAACAGAAAAAACCAAGAAAGGCGGTCAAAAGCCCCGCCGCCCGGGTGGCGATCAATCTGATCGTTACCCTCCTGGTGGGCGCCGTCTACTTCTACTTTGAGCTGCCCGCGCTGAATCTGCAGTCCCCGGACTTCTATGCCTTCGCCCTGCTGATGTGCGCGGTGTACTGCGCCTCCGCCGTAGTGACCTCCGGCTTCCAGGGCGAGGGGGCGGGCCACTACTTTAAGTTTGTCAAAAAACAGTGCAAGCTCCCACTGCTCCTGGCTGTCGCTCTGCTGGCGCTGTCCCTGGGGGGGACGCTGGTAGGCAGCGTCATTTTCCGGGCCAAGTCCTATGCGGAGCTGCTGCCGATCGAGGCGGGGGATTTCGCCGCCGAGGTGGATGAAATTTCCTATGACCAGATCCCCATGCTGGATAAATACTCCGCCGAGCGGCTGGGCGATAGGAAGCTGGGCGAGCTCAGCGACATGGTTTCCCAGTTCGAGGTGGTGGACGATTACACCCAGATCAACTACAAGGGCCGCCCCGTGCGCATCGCCACCCTCATGTACGCCGACCTGGTCAAGTGGTTCACGAACCGCTCCGACGGACTGCCCGCCTACCTTCTGATCGACATGGTGACCCAGAATGTGGAGCTGGTACGGTTGGAGCAGGGCATCCGGTATACAAATGTAGAGCACTTCGGGCGGAACCTCTACCGCCATCTGCGGTTTCATTTCCCGACCTACATGTTCTCCAACCCTGTGATGGAGGTCAACGAGGAGGGGACCCCTTACTGGATCTGCCCGAGGCTGGTGAAGACCATCGGCCTCTTCGGCGGGACGGACGTCAGGGGCGCGGTGCTGGTCAACGCCATTACGGGCGAGTGCCAGTACTATGAGGAGGTCCCCGCCTGGGTGGACAACCTCTATCCCGCCGGCCTCATCGTGCAGCAGTACGATTACTACGGCATGTACCACAACGGCTTTCTGAACTCCCTCTTCGGACAGCGGGATGTGACCGTCACTACCGACGACTACAACTACCTGGCCCTGGGGGACGACGTGTACGTCTATACCGGCATTACCTCCACCGGAGGCGACCAGTCCAACATCGGCTTCCTGCTGACCAACCAGCGGACCAAGGAGAGCAAGTTCTACTCCTGCGCCGGTGCTACCGAGTACTCCGCCATGGCCTCCGCCAACGGCGAGCTTCAGAATCTGCGCTATCAGGCGACCTTCCCTCTGCTGCTGAACGTGGGGGGCCAGCCCACCTACTTCATGGCCATGAAGGACGCCGCCGAGCTGGTGAAGAAATACGCCATGGTCAATGTCCAGCAGTATCAGATCGTAGCCACCGGCGACACCGTGGCTCAATGCGAGCAGAACTACTTGAACATGCTGGGCCGAAACGGCATTGTGGACGGCAGCGCCAGCCTTTCCGGTACGGAGGCGGCCCAGGGCGCCATCGCCGAGATCCGCTCCGCCGTGCTGGACGGGAATACGGTGTACTTTATCAGGCTGATGGGAGACGACGCCTTCTACACGATCTCCGCTGTGGACCAGCCTCTGGCGGTGATCCTCAGCGAGGGCGACCAGGTGACCATCACCTACCGCCCCGGCGAGGGGAGCATCCTGGACGGCGTGGAGGTTGCGCTGCGGTAAAACGAAAAAATAGACTTCGCCCCTGCCGTATCGCGGTGGGGGCGAAGTCTATTCTTTTTGCAGAGCGGGGCTTCACTCCAGGCCGAACCACTCCGCCAGCGTCCGCCCGCCGGGATTTTTGCACCATTCCCGGTAGGACTGGAATACTGCCTTTACGCTCCCGAAGAGGACCGTCAGCCGCTCCACTGCCAGGAAGCTGCGCCAGTACTCGAAGAAGATGCTGGCGTAGTCCCCCGCGTAGGTCTTCGCGCCGAAGTTCTCCAGGGAATGGCCGCCGTACCGGCTCTCCAGAAGCGCGGCCAGCAGGCGGTTGATCCGGGCCTCCCGGTCAAATTCCTCCTCCGTGAGGAAGTACTGGCGGCCGATGTACTCCACCATGCCCTCCTCGAACCAGATGCCCGATTCCCGCTCGTCCTCAAAGCCGTCCGGGAACCACTCGCTGTGGTGGGCCAGTTCGTGGCCCAGGATGGACAGGATATGGTTTTCTCCTACGGCGGTTTCGTAGTAGGCGCGGATTTCCTCTGCCGCATTGCCCTCCAGGCCGTCCAGCTGGCGCAGGTATATCTCCCGCCAGACCGCCGGCTCCGGGCAGAACATCACCCGGTAGTCGTTGGTATAGGCGGGGACGGGGACGGAGCTGAGCACTTCCGTGGCGATCTCCCGGCCCGTCCAGACGATGGCCCGGGGCGGCGATTCTACGGCGTACTCCTCCCGCAGGAAGCGAAGATACGCCTCCAGCCGGGGCCGGAGGCGGTTGGCGATGGCTTCATAGGCGCTTAGCTGCGCCGCCGTCTCCACGGCGTATAGATAGCGCATAGGTCACTCCCCCCGGCGCTGGCGGCGCTCCTCCTGGAAAATGAAGCGGCGCAGGGCCGCCTCGTGGCGGGAGAGGAGGTTGACGAACTGGCAGCCGTAGCCATAGAGAATCTGGCCGGGGTTGGGAGCGGTGGTTTCCATCCAGACGATCTGGGCGCTGAGGGTCAGCCGCTCGTGGTCGATCATGAAGTCGAACCAGATCCGCCGGCCCTTGGGCAGAGGCATGGCGGTGCGCAGGTATACGCCTCCGGCGCTGATGTTGCCGATGGTGGCGGGGATGCCGATCTCCGGCGAGCGCATGGGGTCGCCGGGCTGATAGGCGGCGTGGAGCATGACGGTCATTTTCAGCGGAATCTTTACGTCCTGGCGGCGCTGCTCCTGGGCCAGCTGCTCCATGACCTCGCACCGCAGGGAACACAGCGTCCCGCCCGGCAGGGGCAGGGGCGCCGACAGGCGGCACCGGCAGGTGACCCGGCCCAGCACCGGATCGTAGAATACCAGGCGGTAGGTGGAATTGGCCTTATATGTAGCGGAACGGGGAATGACCAGCAGGATCTCCCCGGAGTGGCCCACGCTGACCCGGGCCTGACAGAGCAGGGCCCCCGTTTTTTCAAGAATTTCCGCTTTTTTGCATTTTTCCAACATAATCAGATCAGAACTCCCATATTTCCGCACGAAGCCCGGCGGGGCGCTCCGCGCTGTATTCGCTGCTATATTATATCGGAAACGCCCACGGCTTGCAATGGAATTTTTCAAAACTTTTTGTTTTTTTCGACAGCAGGTCCGACGGACGGGCCCCTCCACCCAGGATTTTGCAAAAATTTTCTGCGCCTGCGTTATTTTTTTTGTTTCCAGACCGATAAAAATAATACAAAGACGTTGCCGGATACCATGGCCTGCGGCCGGCCCGGTTCGGCCGGCGTATAATGGGAGGTCAACAACCATGCTGATTACAGGAACTGAGGGCTGTCTGCCCATTCAAAAGAATACCGCTCCGCGTCCCGCCGCTCTGTCCGGCGGTCGGAAGATGCAGGCCAGGGGGAGCCGCTACGACAACGTGGCCGTCTCCGCGCCCCAGGATGGGAGCAGCTTCCGGGAGCTGGCGGCCAGCCTCTCCTACCAGGTGCGCACCCACAACACTACCGGCAAGATTCAGGAGCTGCGCCGCCAGGTCCAGTCCGGGGAGTACCAGATTGAGCCCCGGGAGACGGCGGCCAGGATGCTGCTGATGATGGAGGACGGCGAATGACGGATACGGCGATGTGGCGGAAATACCTGTCCCTGCTGGAGAGCCTGGGCGGCACCCTGGAGGAGCTGACGGGCATGGAGCAGGAGAAGACCAAGGCCGTCAGCAAGGGAGATCTGCCGGCGGTGGAAGAGCTCATGAAGCGGGAGCAGGTGATCAGCCTGTCCCTGCGAGGGCTGGAGCAGCGGCGGGAGAGAATGCTGAGGGAAATGGAGCTGGCCGGCGTGCCCCTGCGGGAGCTGGCCGGACACGCGCCGGAGGAGCTCTACCAGGAGACGAAGGACGCCGCGGAAACTTTGCGGCAGAAGTACGACGTATTCCAGGCTGCCTCCGAGGTGGCCAGGCATACGCTGGAGTGCAACCTGCGGGCCATCGAGAAGATGCAGAAGGCCCAGGACGCCCCGCCTGAGGAAGCCCAGCCCCACCAGGCCGATTTCCGGGTGTAACCGGAACACAGAGAACGTTTGACAAAGAAGGAGAACCTGCTGTATGGCTATTATCGGAACCTTTAGCTCGTTTACTACCGCCCGTCTGGCGATTTACGCCTCCCAGGCGTCGCTGAACGTCACCGGCAACAATATTGCCAACATCAACACCCCGGGCTACACCCGCCAGCGGATGGACCTGGTGAGCCTGTATTCCACCGGCGCGCCCAAGTTCGCCAACCTTTACAACACCAACATCGGCTACGGCGTCCTGACCAACGGCGCCACCCAGCTGCGGGACCCCTATCTGGACATCCGGTACCGGGACGAGAACTGCAAGCTGGAGCAGAGCAGCGAGTGGCTGGACGGCCTGACCCAGCTCAGCCGCATTCTGGACGAGGTGGGCGAAACCAAGACCAACGACGGCTTCGGCGTCATCAACGCCCAGCTGGGCAACCTGTTCACGGCCCTGCAGAAGCTGTCCACCCAGGTCAGCTCCGAGAACGCCGACAGCCTGGTCCGGGCCGAGGCCGAAACCCTGACCAAGTTCCTCAACCAGGCCGCCGAGGAGCTCCAGACGATCTGGAACGGCAAGGAGAAGGAGCTGACCGACTCCGTGGACGAGGTCAACAAGCTCCTCACCGACATCCGGGATCTGAACGACCAGATCCGCACCCAGTCCATCTATGGCGACAAGGCCCTGGAGCTGCGGGACGCCCGGAACCTGGCCCTGGATGAGCTGTCCAAGTACATGAACATCAATGTGGAGTACTCCATGGAGCGCATCGACCAGTTCACCGAGGTGGAGAAGCTGACCGTCACCATCGCCGACAGTAAGGGTCCCGACGGCAAGCCCATCAAGCTGGTGGACGGCATCTACGCCGGACAGATCAGCATCCAGGATATGGAACCCGTCATGAATCCCGATGCGGACGCCATGAAGATTCTGGATGCCATGAAGAAGGCTGTGGCGGATGCCGAGAAAGCTGATCCGTTTGAGGGCCAGAAGTGGCAGGATAAGGTTACGGCGTTGAAGACGCAATACGGTGGCGAGGCGAAGGCCAAGGCGCAGCAGGAGATCGACGGCAATAAGGCGTATTGGGACAAGATGCTTGACACGCTGACAAAGTCGGAAGAGAAGCGCCTGGTCGCGGAGGCCATTAAGAAAAACCCCATTGATCCGAATGATCCAGACAGCCAGGCGAAGCAGGATGCCGCAGTTGCCGCTGCGAAGGCCGCCGCTCCCGGCGCGGCGGCGGACCTTGTAAAGAAGGAGCAGCAGGATATTATCGACGCGGCCGTAAAGGCGGCGGAGGCGAAAGCGGAGCGGGAGGTCAAGGCCGAGTGGCAGGAAGCGATTCAAAATGCCGCTGACAATTCCCCGGACGTTGCCGATGCAATCAAACAGTTCGGCAAGTACATGAAGGCGGACGGTACAGCCACCAACGAACTCTATGAAAAAGACGCGAACGGCGTGATCCAGCTTGACGACCGGGGGAAGCCCAAGTACGCCGACGGCCTCAAGCTCTACCCCAACGACAAGTACCTCATCCAGGTGGAGCCCCTGAAGGACGAGCGGGACCGGCTGATGGTGGACCCGTATACCGCCAGCAAGAAGAGCGAGGTGGTGGAGCTGGGCGACAATGTCCTGAAGGGAAAGCTCCAGGCCATCCGGGAGCTGCTTACCGAGGAGGGCGAGTACGCCAGCTCGCAGGACTTGGGCAAGACGGACGAGGCGCGGCTCAGCGACGACCCCAACGCCGCCATCAAGCGGGGCATCCCCTACTATCAGAAGGCCCTGGATACCCTGGCCCAGCAGATTGCCAGGCAGTTCAATGAAATGAACCAGATGAAGCCGCAGGACGTGTATCAGTCGGATAAGTCGGTGATTGATAAGGATGGAAATCCAGTTGTTGGCGGGGACCCGGATAATCTGCAGACCGGCGAATCGATTAACTATACCTTCCTGAGCAGCGCCGATCCCAAGACCACCGTTCAGACGGCTGACGGCAAGGATGTGACGACGGCCCGGATGGACGCGCTCCAGAAGATCATGGACGAGGCCAAGAAGGAGATGGATAAATATACGGTCTTTCCCACCGAGCCCGACTATATGACGCAGGAGGAGATCGCGGAGGCCGTCAAGGAGCAGCAGGACAAGTGGGACGCGGCCAACGCCGAGCTTCTGGCCTGCAAGCAGGCTATTCAGGACAATGGCCTGAAGGACCCGCTGTGCGAGTTCTACGACGGCGGCGTGCTCTTCAGCAACAACGGCAACAACAACGATCCCAACAACATCACCGCCGCCAATATCTCCATCGCCATCGACTGGGCGGAGGGCCCTGTGCGGATTCTGAATACCAAGAAGCCGGATTTCTATGACGAGAACGGCAACGTAGTGCCCGCTTCCAGCCGCAACGACAACATCCTGCACATGATCAGCCAGTACGACGCCAAGCTGGAGTACTACGCCCAGGACATCCAGCCCGACGCCGAGCAGCCGGAGGCCATGTTCGAGGGCAACTTCCGGGAGGTGTTTACCTCCATCTCCAACAAGCTGGGCATGGACCAGTACGCCACCACCGGCAAGGTGGAGACCTACACGCTCCTGGCGCTGGACCAGGAGAACGACCGGCAGAGCGTCAGCGGCGTGGACCTGAACGAGGAGGCCACCAGTATGATGCAGTTCAGCAAGTCCTATTCGGCGGCCTGCAAGCTGCTGACCACCCTGGATTCCATGCTGGATAAGCTGATCAACGGCACCATCTGAGAACGGATAAGGAGGATATTTAGGATATGGCTATGCGCGTAACCACCAATATGGCGATGAATTTGTACCGGTATAATCTGGGCAATTCCAACTATAAAATGAACAACTCCATGAATAAGGTGTCGACCCAGCGCAGGTTCGACAGCTTCGTGGAGGACCCCACCTCCGCCGTCCAGGCCTGGCGCATCCGCCGGGCCATGGTGGATAATGCAAACTATCAGGACAACAACAAGGATACCGTCAACCGCTTCAACGTGGCCTTCGCCACCATGGGCATGGTTACCAACAAGCTGGTGGACGAGGCCGCCAATGACGCACGCGTGCGCGGCATGAACGACCCCACCGCCGGCGCCCGGGTCCAGGTGGGCCAGGTGCTGAAGAACACGGCGGACTCTGTCATTGAGGCCATGAACGGAGCAAAGTACAGCGACCACTTCATTTTCTCCGGCGAGGACGAAATGAACGCGCCCTTTTCCTGGGACGGGGATAAGCTGTACTACCGGGGGATCAACGTCAACGCGGGCAGCGTAAAGAATCCCGCCGAGCGGCCCCTGCCCAGCTGGGCGCTGGATGATGCGGGGAACGAAATCGCTACCGGCCCGATGGTGCCCACGGGAATGCCGGCATCCAGCGAGGATGCCGATGAGCAGGCGTGGATTGATTACTACATGGACCCTGCGGCAACGCAGCCGACCACTCAGATACCGTCATGGGCGGAAAACGGGGCAGGAACAGGCGTAGCGTTTCCTCGTGATGATGGCACTGGAAACATTGCCAACAACGCTGCTGGCTACCGCCGCAGCGTTCCCGAGGGGATGCCGGCGAAGAGCGACGATCTCTACGAGCAGGCGTGGATTGATTACTACAATAATCCGGATACGGCTATCAAGCCCAGCCTCAGCCCCAACGACCAGAACATGGCCTGGGGGAAGCCCAATGAGTTCGGCGTGCCGGAGGCCGCGAATAACGTGACGGACCAGGACACCGCCTATAACCGGATGTGGGCGGAGTACTACAAGGACCAGGGCGATGTGAAGCGGCTGGATAAGCTGGCCGACGAGGAGCAGAACGTGGACCTGGGCATGGGCCTGGACGAGAAGAACGGCAGCCTGGTGAAGGGTTCCGCCTTCGACCGCTCCCTTCCCGGCATTAAGATGCTGGGCTACGGCGTGGATGAGAACGGCGACCCCAACAACGTGGCTCTGGTCATGAAGCGTCTGGGCGAGATCTGGGAGAGCTGCGACTTCGAAAGCGGCGATTACCCCAGCGAGGAGCTGGAGGCGGAAGCCACCCGGCTGTTCGACAAGCTGAATCTGTGCCACGACGACTGCATCAGCCAGTACGCCGAGATCACCACCAAGTCCAAGTACCTGGAGGAAAACCAGGACCGCATGGGGCTCCAGGGAGCCTACCTCAACGAGGACCTGACCAGCCTGGAGGACATCGAGCCGGCGGAGGCGATCTCCAATTTCATGTATGACTACTACTGCTACAACGCGGCGCTGAAGGTAGGCACCCAGCTGCTCAGCCAGTCCCTTATCGACTATATGAACTGATTCCCGCGCCGCCAGATTGTGTGTTACGGCAAGGATGCCGGTCAGATATTTTCCCGGTAGATAAGTAAGAGAATGCTTTACCGGACAATATAAGCAGAAGGGAGCGCGCGTCGCACAATGAAACCGTTGATTGAGATTACCACCGTGCCCATTCAGATCGAAATGAAGACCACCAACGCCAAGCTGGAGTACGCCCGGGGCACGGCGGAGATGGAGGTGTCCCGGGACAAGGGCGGGCTGCAGATCAAGAGCCGGCCCATCCGCGTCAATATCGACACCTTCGAGGCCCGCAATTCCATCACCCCCACGGCGGTCCGCAGCATCGAGCAGGCCGCCCAGAAGGGCCGGCAGGCGGCCTATACCGCCACCGCCACTATCGCCCAGCAGGGGAAGCTGATGATGGAGACGAAGCTTGGCGAGGAGGTCATCACCAAGTTTGCCAAGGATGCCTACAAGGAGAACATCCGGGACGTGGGCCTGGACTTCCTGCCCTCCGTGCCCCCGGAAATCACCTGGGACGTGGGCGAGATGAACATCCGCTACGAGATGGATAAGCTCAATTTCGACTGGAAGATCGGCGGGGGCAGCTTTGAGTTTACCCCCGGCGACATCGAATTCACTGTAACCCAGCGGCCGGAGGTGCTCATCAAGTACGTGGGCGGCCCCATCTACGTGCCGCCCTCCTCCGACCCCAACTACGAGCCCATCGACATCAAGGCGTAGTACTAGGGGGCGGGGAGCGTCCCGGCGGACCAGCCATATGACGGAGGAAAAGAATTTGCTGCTGCAGACCAAGTATTTCGGCCAGGTGGAGTGCCCGGAGGAGCGGCTGCTCCGCTTTGACAAGGGCCTTTTCGGCTTCGAGGAGGAGAAGGTGTTCTGCCTGCTGCCTTTCCAGGGGGGCGGGGGGAGCCTGCTGTGCTTCCAGAGCGCGGCCACGCCCCAGCTGGCCTTCGTCGCCATGAATCCCTTCTCCCTTCTGCCCGGCTACGCCCCCGTCCTGACGGCGGGGGAGCTGGCGGAGCTGGGGGTGGAGCGCAGCGAGGAGCTGTGCTTCTACGCGTTGTGCGTGGTGCGCAGCCCGGTGGGCGAGAGCACGGTGAACCTGCGCTGCCCCATCGCCGTCAACGACCGCACCGGGAAGGCCATGCAGGCCATCCTGGAAACCGGGGACTACCATATGCGCCATCTCCTGTCGGAGTTTGGCTCCGGGAAGGGGGATGGCCCATGCTGATCCTCCAGCGGAAGGCGGGGGAGTCGGTGCTGATCGGCGAGGAGATCGAGGTTTCGGTCCTCTCCGTGGAGGCCGGCCGGGTACGCCTGGCCATCCAGGCGCCCAGGAGCGTCGCCATCCTCCGCAGCGAGCTGAAAACGGCGGCGGAGGTGAACCGGGAGGCCGCCGACGAGGAGGCGTCTCCCCTGGCCCTGCTGGACATCCTGGGGGATGGCGGCGGGCAGGCGTGAGGAGCCGGCCTGGAAAAATGGATACTGTCATAGAACGCCCGCGGCCGTCATAGGATGTGCCGTGGGCGTCTCCGTTTCCGGCGGCGGGGCGGCGGGAAGGGACGGGCTTCGGACAGGAATTTCCAGGGGCGGAAGGATTTGGTGATTTCACAAAAAATCTGTCAAAATCCAGGGGACGGTCGGACAGATTATCGTTGATTTCGACAATTTTAGATTTTATCTTGCACCTTGCGGCAAAATGTAGTATACTATCCCTATCCATTATGCCCTGCTTTCTCCTGCCGCGTTCCGGTCCGTGCCGGTCCGCCGTCCTGCGCCGGGGAGGGCCTATGCATTCCAGCCGGTTCTGCCGGGAAAGCGGGACTTTGATACCAGAAAATGGAGGACTGCGGTATGTCCGATTTCTTTACATCCAATTCCATGATTATGCTGGAGCGCGCGGCGAATTTCAACTGGGTGAAGCAGCAGGCAATCCTGGATAATATCGCCAACGCCGAGACGCCCAACTACAAGGTCAAGTACGTCACCTTCGAGGAGGCCCTGCGCGCCCAGATCCGAAACGCCGTCCGCGGAACGGATACGGAGGCGAAGGCGGGTTCCATGCGCGCGGTCCTGACGGCCGCCAGGCCGTCGGTCCATGTGGCCGATGACGAGTCCGCCCGTATGGACGAGAACGGCGTCAATGTTTCCGAGCAGTCCATGGAGCTGGTGCGGAACGCCTATCAGGTCCAGCACGTCTACCGGGCCATCAGCAGCGATATGTCCCGGCTCATGCTGGCCATCCGCGGGCAGTAAGGCAAGCGACGGGCTCCGCCATAGGCGGAGCGAGAGATAAAGGAGAGCAGCTATGGGATTTCTCAGTACGATGAACATCATCGGGTCCGGCATCACCGCCCAGCACCTGCGTCTGGACGTGATTAGTGAGAACATAACCAACATCAACACCACCCGCACGGGGGAGGGAGGGCCCTACCGCCGGAAGGTTGTGGTATTCCAGGCGCAGGAGGGCGACGAGCGGAACAACTTCCGCATGGCTATGGCGCAGGCGCAGTTCAACCGCCGCGGCATCGTCAGCAACGCCGGGTACGACGCGGTGGGCGGCGTCCGCGTAGTGAATATCGCGGAGGACCAGTCGGATTTCAAGCTGAAGTACGACCCCACGGACCCGGACGCCAACGAAGAGGGCTACGTGGAGCTGCCCAATGTGGACCTGGTGAAGGAGATTACCGACGCCATGGCCGCAAGCCAGGCGTACTCCGCCAACGTGACCGCCTTTAACGTGCTCAAGAGCGTCGTCAGCTCGGGCTTGGAGATCGGTAGATAGAGATAACGAATATGGGTCAGGCTGGTCGGTAAGTTTTTTATAGATCAGCTGGCCCAATTCTGCGCGTTTGGGATGGGGTGGAAAAACGTCCCAGAACGATTCGCCGGTGTGTTCCGGTAAGTTTACAGCATCTGGAGGAAGAGCTATGAATACGAATTTTCAGCGAATCTCCCCTCTATGGGAGACTTTTCCAACGGTCCAGGCCGGAGAGGCGGCCCGGCCCAAGGCGGCGGAGGGCTCCGTTTTTAAGGATGTGCTCCAGGCCGTAGTGGACAACGTCCGGCAGAGCGAGGACGAGGTGGCCAAGAAGGAGTATCTGCTCTCCACCGGCCAGCTGGACAACCCCGTGGAGCTGAGCATCGCGCTGAACAAGGCGCAGGCGTCCATGACGCTGTTCGTCACCCTGCGTGACAAGACGCTGAACGCCTACAGCGAGCTCAGCCGCATCAACCTGTAAGGAAGCGTGCGTCCATTTCATAGAAAGGGCCGGGGGAATTGCCTGTGGATACCTCAAAGCTGAAAGGTTTTTGGGATAAAGTCAAAGACTTTTTCAAAAACATGAGCAAGAAATTGCGCATCATACTGGCCGCCGCCCTGGCCGTGATTCTCATCGCCATTGTGGTGACCGCCGCCCTGCTGGGCGGAAAGAAGGAATATGTGTCCCTCTATGAGGACATGACGCCTGCGGAGGCCCAGGAGGTCACGACCTACCTGCAGAACAGCGGCTTTACCAACTATCAGGTGGTCAACAACAGCGTCATGGTGCCCGAGGCCCAGTACGCCTCCCTGATCGCCCAGCTGGCTCAGCAGGGCTACCCCAAGGACGGCAGCCTCTACGGCAGCTACTGGGACCATGTAGGCGCCATGTCCACCAGTTCCGAGCGGCAGACGGCCTACCTTATCTCCACGCAGGAAAAGCTGGAGACAGCGATCCGTACCATGCCCAACGTGCTGGATGCCCAGGTGACGATCACGCCGGGCCAGGAGCGTACCTACGTGCTGGAGGATATCTCCACGCAGACGGTGGCCACGGTTTTTGTCAATATGCGCAGCGGCCAGGTCCTCACCGACCAGCAGGCCAACGGCATCCGCACCATGGTGTCCCACGCCTGGACGGGCATGACCATTGACGATGTGTCCATCACTGACAACGTGGGCAATACATACTCCGACACCAGCGGCAACGCGGATACCCTCATCGAGCTTAAGCGCCGCCTGGAGGAGTCCCAGTCCAACTACATCCGGACCCAGATCAAGCACCTGTTGGATGACGCCTTCGGCCCGGACAACGTCAAAGTAAGCGTGACCGCCACTGTGGACGTCAGCGAGCGGGTGGTGGAGAGCACTACTTACCATCAGCCGGACGGGTCCACTGAGAACGGCGGCCTCACCGGCCACGAGATGGGCTATTTCGCCCTGACCCGGGACGGCTACCAGCTGGTAGGCGGTGTCCCCGGCACCACTTCAAACTCCGATCTGCCCACCTACGTGGAGGACGTCGCCCAGGATACCCAGGACGGAGACGGCGTAGTGTCCTCCTGGGAGAACGACCACAAGATCGACGAGACGAAGGAGCAGGTCCGCGTGGCCCCCTCTGTTGTGGATCTGTCTGTCGCCGTCACCATCAACGCCAATGCAGACAGCGCCGCCAATGTGGATGTGGCCCAGCTGCAGCACCACATCGCTGTGGGCGCAAATATTGGCGGGGACGATCCGGACTCGAAGGTCAGCGTCATGCTGATTCCCTTCCCGGAGGAGCCCGAGCCAGAGGTCCGGGCCGGCCTGATCCCGCAGGAGTACGTGCCTTACGTGCTGATCGGCCTGGCCGCACTGCTGCTGATCATCATCCTGGTGGTCGTGATCATCAGCGTCCGCAGAAAGAAGAAGAAGCAGCAGGAGGAAGAGGACCAGCGGATCATTCAGGAGCAGCTCAACGAGCTGGGCGCCTCCGGCGCACTCAGCGAGCTTGGCGTGATGCCGCCGCTGGGCGCGGAGGGCGAGGTCCCGCCGCCAACCGCAGGCGCGGATATTATGGATATCAATACCGAGAAGAGCATGGAGCTGCGTAAGGCGGTTCGCCAGTTCGTGCAGAACAATCCCGAGGTGGCGGCGGTCATGCTCAAGAGCTGGATAAGAGGAGGGGATGACGACAATGGCTGAAGTTGAAGTCACAAGGCCCGAACTGACGGGACCCCAGAAGGCCGCCGCTGTCGTTGTCTCCCTGGGAGCGGAAAAGGCGTCTTTGATCTACCAGTACGTGGAGCCCTCCGATCTGGAGACGCTGACGCTGGAGGTGGCTCGCCTGGGCATGCTGGATGCCCGGCAGACCGAGGACGTGCTCAGCGAGTTCTACCAGAACTGCATGACCCAGAAGGCGGTCACCGAGGGCGGCCTGGAGTACGCCCGGACGGTGCTGGAGAAGGCCTTCGGCGTAGCCACGGCCACCAGCCTGCTGGAGAAGGTGACTAAGAGCCTGAAGAACCGGGAATTCGCCTTCCTGGACAAGGCGGACGTGAAGAGCCTCTACTCCGCCCTCCAGAACGAGCGTCCCCAGACCATGGCTCTGGTCCTCAGCTACGTGGACCCTGGCAAGGCCGCCGGAGTGATCGAGCAGCTGCCGCCGGAGCGGCAGGTGCGTGTGGTGGAATCCATCGCCACCATGGAGAGCGCCTCCCCCGCCGCCATCAAGATCATCGAGGCGGAAATGGAAAAGAAGTTCTCCAGCATGCTGACCACCTCCAACGTCAAGGTGGGCGGCATCGACTACGTGGCCGGCATCATGAACAACCTGGACCGCTCCAGCGAGAAGGCGATCTTCGACCGCCTGGGCGTGGACAACGCCGACCTGGCCGACGAGATCCGCAAGCGGATGTTCGTCTTCGAGGACATCGTCACCATGGACGACCGCTCCGTCCAGCGCTTCGTCCGCGATTGCGACCCGAGAGATCTGGTGTTGGCGCTCAAGAGCGCCAACGGCGACGTGAGCAACAAGCTGTTTATGAACATGTCCGCCCGTATGGCGGAGAGCATCCGGGACGATCTGGAGATTACGACCAACGTGCGCATGAAGGACGTGGAGGATGCCCAGCAGAGAATCGTGGGCATTATCCGCGACCTGGAGGAGAAGAACGAGATCGTAATCCTGAAGGGCGGAAAGGACGATATCATTGCGTAACATTCTCAAGGGGCTTCTGAACCCCGAGGAATACAGGTTTCCCGACGCCTCCGAGTTGATGTCGGAGCTGGAGCTCCAGGCGGAGGAGGAGACGGGGGAGGCCGGCGGGGAGGAGGCGGATTCCCTGCCCTTCGAGGAGGAGGAGCCGGGTCCGGCTGCGGACGGCCCTCCGGACTCCGAGGAGGAGGAGAAGGCCGCCCCCGCCCCCGATTCCGGCGGCCCTGTGCAGTACGCCCAGCTCCAGGCGGAGCTGATCCTCAAGCAGGCCCGGGAGGAAGCGGAGCAGCTGCTGGCCTCCGCCCGCGCCGCCGCCAAGGCGGAGCAGGAGGAGATCCGCATGGGAGCCCGGGACGAGGGCTACCGCGAGGGCTACGCCCAGGGCACCGCCAAGGCCATGGACGACGCCCAGCGGGACCGGGAGGCCGTGGCCGCCAGGCTGGAAAAGGAGGTCCAGGCGTTCCTGGAGAAGGCCGACATGGCCCGGGAGGAGGTCATCCGGCAGTCCCAGGACGAGCTGCTGGATCTGTGCATCGCCGTGGCGGAAAAGGTGGTGCGGGTGAGCTTGAAGAGCAGCAGCGAGGTGATCGTACGGATGATCCAGACGGCTACCGAGCGGCTCAAGCGGCAGGAGTGGGTGCATATCTATATCTCCGGCTGCGACACCCGGAGCGTGGCCCAGATTTCCCCGGCGCTGACCACGGCCCTGGGGGCCCTGAGTCAGCACGTGAAGATCATCCCCATGGGGGACGACGAGGGCGGCACCTGCATTGTGGAGACGCCGGAGGAGATCATCGATGCCAGCGTATCCACCCAGATGACCAATATCCGGGATATTTTGCGAGATCAGATGTGATCGGAGGAAGGATGGACTTATGTTCCGCGAGTTGATCCCCCAGGTCCGGTCGGCGGAAACCATGAGCCGCACCGGGAAAATTGAAAACATCGTGGGCATGTCTATTGAAGCCTCCGGCGGCAGGGCCGCCATCGGGGACATCTGCCGGATCTACTCCAACGAGTCCGGCGGACAGATTCCCGCGGAAGTGGTGGGGTTCAAAAACGACCATATTCTACTCATGCCTTATGCTAATATGAGTGGGATCAGCGCGGGCAACTTTGTCCGCAATACCGGCAAGCGGCTGACGCTGCCGGTAGGCCCCTTTCTCCGGGGGCGGGTCATCAACGCCCTGGGCCAGCCCATCGATGGATTGGAGCCCTTCGGCAGGGGAGATACGTTTTCCATTGACTCCGCCTACATAAATCCTATGACCAGGCCCCCCATCCGGGAGCGGATGGAGTTTGGCGTGAAGGCCATCGACAGCCTGATCACCATCGGCAAGGGGCAGAGAATCGGCATCTTCGCTGGCTCCGGCGTGGGCAAGTCCACCCTGCTGGGGATGATCGCCAAGAACGTGAAGGCGGACATCAACGTCATCGCCCTGGTGGGCGAGCGCGGCCGCGAGGTGCTGGAGTTCATGCAGAAGGACCTGGGAGAGGAGGGGATGCGCCGCTCCATCCTGGTGGTGGCGACCTCCGATCAGCCGGCTATGCTGCGGATGAAGTGCCCCAGCGTAGCCACCAGTATTGCCGAGTACTTCCGGGATCAGGGGTACGACGTATTGCTGATGATGGACTCCCTGACCCGTTTTGCCATGGCCCAGAGGGAAATCGGGCTGGCCATCGGCGAGCCGCCGGTAGCCAGAGGGTATACCCCCTCCATGTACGCCGAAATGCCCAAGCTTCTTGAGCGAAGCGGAAATTTTGAAAAAGGTTCCATCACCGGGGTCTATACGGTCCTGGTGGAGGGCGATGATACCAACGAGCCCATTGCGGACACGGTCCGCGGCATTCTGGATGGACACATCGTGCTGTCGAGACAGCTGGCGAACTCCAACCATTTCCCCGCCATTGACGTGGGGGCCAGTATCTCCCGTCTGATGGTGGAGATCGTCTCCCCGGAGCACAGGCAGCTGGCCAGCAAGCTCCGGGACATTATGGGCGTGTACCAGAAGAACGCCGACCTGGTGTCCATCGGCGCGTACAAATCGGGCACCAATCCCAAGCTGGACCACGCCCTGGGAAAGATGGATGCCATCAACCAGTTTTTGACCCAGGGCATCAATGAGAGCTTTTCTTATGATGAAAGCCTGGAGCAGCTGCGGCGTATTATGCGGTGATAGAAGCAGCCGGCAAGATGCGGGAGAGCACATATGAAGAAATTCCGATTTTCCCTGGAAACCGTGATGGAGTATAAGCAGCAGGTCCTGGATTCCCTCCAGACGGAGCACGGAGCCATTCTGGCCAAGGTGCGGCGGCAGGAAGCGCTGATCGAGGAGCTGGAGGCGGCCTACCGCCATCTGGCCCAGGAGTTCAACCGGCGGAAGCTGGAGGGCATCAGCATCCTGGACGCCATGAAGTACGAACAGTACCTGCGCTCCTCGGAGCGGCAGCTGGAGGAAGCGTACCAGCATCTGGCGGAGCTCCAGAAGCAGGAGGAGGCCAAGCGGGACGAGGTGGTGGAGGCCAAGAAGGAGACGTCCTCCATTGAGAAGCTGCGGGAGAAGAAGCTGGAGGGCTACAACAAGGCCGTCCAGAAGAGCGAGGAAGCCATGATCGACGAGTTCGTCATGACCCGGCGGGCCATGGAGGCCCAGAGCGCCTAACTGGTGAGCGCCGTCCTGCGGGACGTTACTCAAATAGGCAGCGGCACATAGAATGGAGCAAAAGGAAAGGTGGTGAGGCCGGACTCATGCGCAGATCCCATTCCAGCGGGAGGGGAGGTGAGCGGGCAAGGCGGCGCAGGCCGTTTCAGACGACTTACCCACGCGGATGCGCGGAGCAATGACGAAGGAGAAAGACAATGGATTTCAATACCTTTGCAAACAGCGGCATCTATGCCAACATGCAAGTTGCCATCAAAGTCTCCAAGAACGGGGAAATGAAGGTCCAGAACCGCGGCGAGTTCCTGGAGGAGGCATGGCAGGCCTGGCAGGCGGCGGCGGACAAACGGGCGGAGGATAAGCTTTATGCGGGCAGCGAAACCCGGACGGTCCTCTCGGACGCGGAAATCGCCGTGCTGCGCAACAAGTATGATCCCCGAAACATGTCCGGCGAGAAGTACGATGCGTTCCTGGACGATCTGGCGGATATGGGCGTCATTTCCCAGGAGGAAAAGCGGCGCATGGGCTACAAGGGCCTCGTTATCGTGTCCTATCCCGGTGAGGACGGCGAGACGGTGATTGCCGATCCGGCGGTCAACTGGATGACGGTCATCCCCGCGGGAAGCGAGAGTCCGGCCTTCCATCCCTGGGAAGCGGACGGCGACATCCTCAAGTGGGCCTCCGGCAGGCTTTCGCTGTGGAAGCCCGTTGGCGGTACCGAGGCGCAGCAGAAGGCCCAGCGGAGGGAGCTGGAGCTATTCCAGACGCTTTCCGGCATCCTTTCCCGCATGGCGGAGACGCAGGCGGACGCCGGAGAGACGGACGGCGCGGCGGACAAGGACGAGGAGTCCAGCATTATCGACCAGATCCGGGACCCCGACAGCGCCTTCTACCAGAACATGTACCATCGGATGCGTCTCCAGCTGGAGCTGTCCGAGGAGGAGAAGAAGGAGCAGGCCATCATCGATACCCTGGGCGCCATTCTGGACGGAATGCGTTCCACCGACGGCGCGGTCAAGCGGAAGAATATGGCCTCCTCTGTAGCGGGCCTTTCCAAGCAGATCAGCGAGCTGGACGAGGAGGACCCCCGGAAGATGGAGCTGGACCTGCTGCGGCAGCGGCTCAATCAGCTGGGCATCCTCGTGGACCTGGACCTGGGCGTCAAGGACGACAAGGACGGTGGGTGGCAGACCCTGACGGAACGCCTCATCAGCGAGGAAAACCAAGCGTTGGACCCCAGCATTTTTGATCTTATCTAATCAAGAACCGAGGTGACAGCAAACAGTGAATACCGTAGAAAACACATTGCTTCAGCAGATGCAGAAGCTGGCGTCGACCTTCTCCGCCGTCCCCGGCGCGGGAAACAAGAGCCAGAACAACCAGTCCTCCGTCAGCTTCCAGGAAATGCTGCAGCAGTCCGGCAATAAAACTTCCTCTTCCGAGTCCGCCGGCAAGGAGCCGCAGGACAAGCCCCTCAAGGAGGCGGAGGAAGCTCTGGAGGAGGCCAAGAGCCCCGAGCTGCCCGTCAAGCAGAAGGACGAGGAGGAGCTGAAGGCCGAGAACCTCACCGGCAACCCCAACGCGGTGGGCATCATGGATCTGTTCCGGCCCGAGATCGTGGAGAACGTGGAGCAGGCCGGTACGGTGGTCAGCCCCATCCCCCAGGAGACGGTGGAGGGCGCGGCCATGGACCTGGGAGATCAGGCACCCGCCATGGATACCGGCGTGGACGCGGGCATCGGCGCGGAGGTTTCCATGGAGCAGCAGCCCAAGGATTTCCAGCAGGCCATGGAGGAGACTCCCCAGCAGCCCATGACGGAGGGAACCGTCCAGACACAGCAGCAGGAAGCCCCCCAGCAGCCCGTCCAGGAGACGGAGAAGCCCCAGGAGGCCCCCGAGATCCAGGTGGAGCGCGCCGAGGATTCCGAGGAGCCCACCGGCGAGGCGGGCGTGACCGAACAGCCTGTGTTCCATGAGGCGGAGGCCGTGCCCGTGAAGGTGGGCGAGCGGTACGAGACCGTGGACACCCAGGCCCCCGAGATGGACGACCAGATGGCCGACATCATCCGCACCGCCATCCAGACGGGACAGGACCGCATCGAGATCCGGCTCAACCCCCAGAACCTGGGCAGCCTGGTTATTCAGATGACCAAGGACACCGCCGGCGTACTGCAGGTCGTGCTCCACGCGGCCAGCCCCAAGACCGAGGGCCTGCTCAACCAGCATCTGAACAGCCTCCACAGCGCCCTCCAGGCTTACGGCCACGAGGAGATTCGCATTGAGGTGCAGCGGGGCGGGGAGAGCCAGCAGCAGGACTTCCGGCAGGCGGACCCCGACGGACGGGGCCAGCACCAGCACCGCCAGCAGCAGGAACGCCAGGAGGAACGCCAGGGCAGCGAGGAGTTCATGCAGAAGCTGCGCTTGGGCCTGTTCGGCCTGGAAGAGTAACACATAGAGGAGTGAAGCAATGAGCAGCAACAACGATATGTTCAGCGGGATCGACCTGTTTACCGGCTATGGACAGGAGGTCGCCCAGTCCCGGAGGACCAACCAGAGCCAGTTCCGGGCCCCGACGGTGGAGCGGGATTCCGATGAGGCCAACAACACGCTATCTTTCCAGGATATGCTGCTGTTGATGGTGACTCAGCTGCAGAACCAGACCATCGACAACCAGGCGGACCCCAACGACATGATGAACCAGATCATCCAGATGACGGTCATGCAGGCCATCACCGAGATGAAGGGCCAGGTGGACGACCTGACCGAGGCCAACATCCTTAACTACGCCGCCTCCCTGGTGGGCCAGACCGTGACCCTGCCTATATACGATGAGAAGGGCAACCTGGTGGGCGAGAAGGAAGGCGTGGTGACCGGAACGGGCCTGTACAACGGCCAGCGGGTTATCTTCGTGGGGAATGAAACCTACCTGCTCAACCAGATCATGGCCGTGGGCAAGCTGCCTGAGAAGCCGGAGGTCGAGGACCCCGACAAGCCCGGTGAGGGTGAAGACGTCGACAAGCCTGGTGAAGGCGAAGGCGTCGATAAGCCCAGCGAGGGCGAGGGAGTCGATAAGCCCGTGGAGGGCGGAGACGAGACGCCGGGTACGGACGAGAACGGAAGCGGAACGGATGCCGCTGAGGAGACGGTCGAGAAGGCGCTGGGATAACATCCCATCCCTGCATCGCGCCGGAAAGAGGATGAGAGTATGGCAGAGTATCGGATAACACCCATAGACCGGCTCAACCAGGTGGAGCAGGTACAGCCGGTTCGCCGCAGGGACGCGGGAAGCCAGTTCGGCTCTATGCTCCAGCGGGAAATCGCCAGCGCCTCCCAGGAACGGGAGAGCTTTTCCGTGGCTTTTTCCAAGCACGCCCGGGCCAGAGCGGAGGAGCGGGGGATCGAGGTCACCGACACGCTGATGGATCAGCTTGCCGACAGCGTGGAGCGGGCCAGCGCCAAGGGCGCGACCAACATCCTGGCCTTCGACGCCACGAGGGCGTTCATCATCAACATCCCTCACGGGCGTGTCATTACTACCATGTCTCAAGAGGAGATGCAGGAGAATATTTTCACCAATATTGACGGCGCCGTCCTTCTCAAGTAAGAAAGAGCAGGACCTTTCGAGGATGCTTTGCCCTCCCGCCCGACTGGCGGGGGAGCGGCGGCGCTTAAAGGTAAAAAAGGAGAATTTGATCGCATGACTGGAGCAATGTATGCCGCCATCGGCGGCCTCAAGACCCACATGACCAACCTCAACGTCATCGGCAATAACATTGCCAACGTGAATACCACCGCCTACAAGGCCCAGCGGATGATCTTCCAGGAGTCCCTGTACACCACCCGGCGGGCCGGCAGCGACGGCACCGCTACCCGAGGCGGCAACACCCCCTCCCAGATCGGCTACGGCTCCCAGGTGGGCTCCATCGATCTGAACATGGCCCCCGGCACCTTTAACCCCACCGGCTTCGGCCTGGACTGCATGATCGACGGCGACGGCTTCTTCATGGTGGGCGATAAGGACATGGTGTTTGACACCGGCGATGACTACAGCAAGGCCATGCTGACCCGGGCCGGAGACTTTGATATCGACCCCAAGGGCTATGTAGTGGACGGCCAGGGCAACGTGGTTTACGGCTTCAAGATGGTGTATAATCCCGACTACGTGAAGGGCGCTACGGAGCAGCAAATTCTGGAGGCGAAGCAGAACGGAAAGAACATCCAGGATGAGCTGATTCTCAGCACTCAGCTGGTGCCCCTGCGGATCCCCCTGGCGGCTGCGGAGCCCACCCTTGCCAATGGCGGCCTCAATGCTGACGGCACCAAGAACTGGGATGCCGGCGAGGCAGTCTACGACATCCTCAGCGGATACCCCGCAGAGGGCGCTAACGGAACTCAGAGCACGGAGCGGAAGAACCTGTCCCTTGCCAACCCGGACTATTACGATGAGGATGGTAAGCTGGATCTGGATCTGCTGCCGGAGGGCGCAGGCGGAGCGGTGGGCGCTGACGGCGATGCGCCGGAGACGATGACCGGCTACACCGGCCCCATCCCCAACCTCAACGACAAGGAGGCCGGCCTGGAGGGAATCAGCATCAACGAGAACGGCGCCATCATCGGCACCTCCAAGGCCAACGGCAAGACTATCGTAGTGGGCTATATCGCCATTGCCGGCGTAACCAGCCCCAACGGCGTGACCCACACCGGCGGTCCCTACTACAAGGCCCAGGAGGGTGCGGGCGAGACGACCGTCGGTATTGCCGGCGGCCTGCTCCCCAGCGGCACCTACCTGAACAACGCCGTTTCTACGGCTGACGACGCCGGGGACGGCTACACCCCGGAGCTGCGCAACCTTCTGGACCAGCTCAAGAGCGTCAAGGTCCAGGGCAGCGGCCTGGAGGCGTCCACCGCAGACGTGGCCACGGAATTTGCCAACATGATCGTCACCCAGCGCGGCTATCAGGCCAACACCCGTATCGTCACCGTCA
This sequence comes from Clostridiales bacterium, assembly GCA_009774055.1. Classification (GTDB taxonomy): domain Bacteria; phylum Bacillota; class Clostridia; order Oscillospirales; family Oscillospiraceae; genus Pelethomonas. The sequence continues at coordinate 3,896 of VSNB01000006.1, read as the reverse complement.
CCGACTCCATGCTGGAGGAGCTGGTGAACATGAAGCGGTAAGCTGACAGCTTCGTAAACAGCGAATGACCGATACCCCCGGCCGCTTCGCGGCGGCCGGGGGCGAAGAAAGGAGAACGCGATGATCGTATTGACCAAGCGGAACAACGAGCGGTTCCTCGTCAACCACAACCAGATCGAGAGCATCGAAATGATCCCGGAGTCCAAGATCGTCATGATGAACCGGGACTACTTCATCGTCAAGGAATCCCCCGAGGACATTATCAAAAAGATTCAGGAGTACAACGCTAAGGTGCAGGACGTACACCGGATTATCACGGTGACGGACCGGCGCTGACGCGCCCGCGGGGGCGCGTTTGAGGAGCGTCGAGGACGCTGGACGGGCCTCAAATGCGCCCTGCGATGGAATTATCTCTCCCCACCGGGGAGTTAGAATGGGTGAGAAAAGATATGAATATTACCTATGTAATCGGTGTAGTGGGCGCCGTCGTGGTCATGCTGGTCGGTATGATGTTCGGCGGCGAGGGCGGACTGCTGACCCCTGGTCAGTTGAAGAACTTCTTCGACCCGGCCAGTATCTTCATTACCATCGGCTGTACCATCATGATCGTCATCGCCTCCTTCCCCGTCTCCGCGCTGAAGGACATTCCCAAGCACTTCAAGGTGCTCATGAATATCAAGGGCAATGATCCCCTGGCGATCATCGACGAGCTGGTGGACCTGGCCCAGGTGGCGCGGAAGAACGGCCTGCTGGCCCTGGAGGAAAAGGGCAACCAGCAGGAGAACCCCTTCTTCAAGCAGTGCATCATGCTCATCGTGGACAATAACGACGCCGACCAGGCCCGGGAGATCATGATGAACGACATCGAGCAGTCCTCCGCCCGCCACGAGGCCGGCGCGGGGATGTACGACAAGGGCAGCTCCGTGGCCCCCGCATTCGGCATGGTGGGTACCCTGGTAGGTCTGATCAACATGCTGAAGGCCATGGACGTGGCCAGCGGCGGCGGCAACCTGGGACCCGCTATGGCGACCGCCCTGGTGACCACCCTGTACGGCTGCGTGCTGGCCCACATGGTATTCGGCCCTATCGCCAACCAGCTGCGCCTGCGGGACGAGGAGGAGACGCTTTGCAAGCTGATTATCGTGGAGGGCATCATGTCTATTCAGGCCGGTTCCAACCCCAAGGCTCTGAGGGAGAAGCTCCTGACCTTCGTGGCCCAGCGCCAGCGCGACGGTTCCGGCGGCGGCAAGAAGGGCAAGGGCGGCGATGCTGCCGAGTAAGGGGCGAGGCATTGCATAATGAGGTGAGCAAAATATGGCTTCCATAAAAAAGAAAAAGAGCGGCGGTGAAGGCGGCGCCAACTGGATGGACACCTATGGCGACATGGTGACGCTGCTGCTGTGCTTCTTCGTGCTGCTGTACTCCATGTCCACCATCAGCGAGGAGAAGTGGATGCTGATCGTCCGGAGCTTCAATAAGGACGCGGAGGTCAGCACCGACGACCGGCCCTTGGGTCCCGACGGCGAGAGCGACCAGGAGCGGGGCGATGACATGCCCATGACCCAGGACGAGGTCAATGAGACGGTGGATATGATTCTGAAGTATCTGCAGGAGTATTCCGCAGGACAGAGCAGTTCCGATTCCGTGACATCTGCCGTGGGAGACGGGTTCATGTACATCGGCTTCAATAACGACGTGTTCTTCAGAGGGGACAGCTGGGAGCTGCTGCCCGCCGGCGAGGAGGCTCTGCTGGGGCTGTGTCCCATGCTGGAGGATGCGAAGCTGAATATCAACGAGATCAAGGTGGTCGGTCATACCGCCACGGCCCAAAAGGAATACGACCCCTATTGGGACTTCCGGCTGTCGGCCAGCCGTGCGGCGATGGTGGCGGCCTTTCTGGGAGATAATACCACTATCAACAAGGCGCGGATCAAGGCGGAGGGCGATGGCCAATGGCTGCCCATCGCCGGCAACGAGGCCGAGGAGGACCGGCGGAAGAACCGCCGGGTGGAGCTGATGATTTCCTTTGCGGAGGAGGGGCTGGACAGTCCCTTCGCAGGCGTGATCGACGAATATTACACCATCACCCAGCAGGATAATCCCAGCATGGGTACCAGCAATACGGCGGCGGAGTGACCGTGCTCCCCGCGCCATATCCGTCAGAGCAAAAGCGCCCCGCCGCCTCTGCTTCGTCTGCGGCGCGTATGGGACGTTCCTTCGGAATCCAAAGTTCGGAATGAGGAGACAATATGGCAGAAGTCTTATCACAAAGTCAGATCGACGCCCTGCTGGCGGCAGCCCAGAGCGGAAGTCTTGACGAGGGCCCGAAAAAAGAGGAGGCCCCCGAAAAAAAATATAAGAAGTACGACTTTTTCAGTCCCCGGAAGTTCAGCAAGGACCGCTTGAAGATCCTCAACAGCATCTTCGAGAACTACACCCGGGTCATCAACTCCCGTTTGAACGCCATGTTCCACGCCACCTGCGAAATCGAGGTGGGGTCCATTGAGGAGCTGCACTACTACGAATTCTCCAACGCCCTGCGCGAGGGAGACGTGCTAGCCCTGGCGAAGATCGACCGGGAGGACCTTCAGGAGGAGTCGCCAATCCTGATCCATCTGGCCATGCCGGTGCTGCTGACTATGATGGACCGGATGATGGGCGGCGAAGGGGAGCCGGACGACGGACTGGACGCCGACTATAAGCTGACGGACCTGGAGCTGAACATGTATAAGGACATCATCAGCGATATGGTGGCCTTCATGGGGCGCAGCTGGGAGAACTATATTACCCTGAACTTCTCCTACGTGCGCACGGAGACGAACCCAACCCTGGTCCAGCTCATCGGCTACGACGACACGGTGGTGATCGTGGGTCTGGACATCCGCTTCCCCAACAGCAGCGGGCGGCTGAGCCTGTGCCTGCCGGGGGAGATGCTGACCAACATTTTCAGCGAGATCAGCAAGCAGACCGGACACCGAACCAGCGGGGAGGACAAAACCGAAGAGATCTTCGACTCCCTGCGGGATTCCGACCTGGAGATCATCGCAGAGCTGGCCCGAACCAAGCTGCAGCTGAGCGATATTTACCATCTGAACGTAGGCGACGTGGTAGACATCAAACAGCCCAAGGACACCCCCATTTATCTCAATATCAGCGGCCGGCGCTGGTTTGACGGGCGCATGGGCATCTATAACAAGCAAATGGCCGTGAAAATCGGTGAGACATATATTAAGGCGTAAAGGAGCGTATCCTGATGGGAGAAATTACATTTAGTCCACTGGCGATAGACGCCATCGGGGAGGCCATGAATATCAGCCTCGGCTCCTCCGCTACGGCAGTATCCAACATGCTGGACCACCGCGTGGACATCACGACCCCCACGGTACAGGTGATCAACGCGGAGGACTTTTCCCTGGGCCGGATCGAGCCGGCCATCGGCGTAGAGATCAAATATGTCTGCGGCCTGGAGGGCAGCAACATTATGATGCTCAAGCGCAGCGACGTGAAGGCCATCGTGGACATTCTGCTGGGAACGGAAACCCCCGATGAGGAGTTCCAGCTGGACGAGCTGAGCGTCAGCGTGGTGTGCGAGGTCATGAACCAGATGATGGGCGCGGCCTCCACGGCTCTGAGCGATCTGCTGGGCCGGATGGTGAATATCTCCACCCCGGAATCCTTCGAGCTGCTGGACCTGGATAAGGTCCGGGAGGAGCATTTCCCGGTTCGCACCGGTCCCATCGTGGTGGTCAGCTTCCAGCTGAGCATCGAGGGCGTGGTGGAAAGTGAGTTCATGAACGTCATGAGCGTGGAGCTGGCCCGGGAGCTGATAACGGGCATGGGCCTGGACGCGGACGCGGAAAGCGGCGGAGCGCCCGCCGCAGCCCCCGATCCTGCAC
>VSNB01000059.1 GCA_009774055.1 Clostridiales bacterium | reverse complement strand
TTTTTTTTAATTATCCGGCGACCCCGTTTATCTTCACCTTTCTATTCGTCGTCTGCGCCTGATGTGACAAGTGGTACGGCGTCACCTACCGTGAGGACAAGCCCACGGTAGAGGCGGCGATTCAGGAGAAGACGGCGTCGGGGCTCTATCCCGACCAGCTGTGGGAGGAAAAGTAATGGCGGCAAAAGCGGAAGCATATCTGAGCGAGGTCCTGGAGGCCTTTGATTTCGGCGCGGTCGTAGTGGGCGCCGTGCGGTTCGGACAGGGACATATCAACGACACCTTCGTAGTCCATACCCAGCCGGAGAACGAGTGCTGCCGGCGGTTCATCCTCCAGCGGATGAGCTCCGCCGCCTTCAAGCGGCCCGATCAGCTGATGGAGAACATCATCGGCGTCACCGAGTACCTGGGCCGGGAGGTGGAGAAGACCGGCGGCAGCCGGGAGCGGGAGGCCATGCGGGTCATCCGGCCCCGCAGCGGGGAGCCCTACTACACCGACAGCGACGGCGGCGCCTGGCGGGTGTATCCCTTCGTGGAGGACACCGTGTGCTATCAGTCGGCGGAGACGCCGGAGCTGTTCGCGGCCTCCGGACGGGCCTTTGGCCGCTTCCAGCGGCTCCTGCAGGGCTATCCCGCCCAGACCCTCCACGAGACGATCCCCCATTTCCACGACACCGAGGACCGTCTGGCCAAGCTGAAGGCCGCCGTGGCGGCGGACAAGCTGGGCCGGGCCGCCGAGTGCCGTGCGGAGATCGACTTCATGATGGCGCGGGAGAAGGACTGCTCTGCCGCCCTCCAGGCCCTCCGGGACGGGATCCTGCCCCTGCGGGTTACCCATAACGACACCAAGCTCAACAACGTCCTCATGGACAAGACCACCGGCGAGGGCATCTGCATCATCGACCTGGACACCGTCATGCCGGGGCTGTCTATCAACGACTTCGGCGATTCCATCCGCTTCGGCGCCAACCACAGCGCGGAGGATGAGACGGACCTGAGCAAGGTCAACCTGGACGTGGACCTCTTCGAGGCGTATACCCAGGCATTCCTGGAGGGCGCCGGGGGAACGCTGACAGAGAAGGAGATCGAGTATCTTCCCTGGGGCGCGAAGCTGATGACCCTGGAGTGCGGCATGCGGTTCCTCACGGACTACCTGGAGGGGGACGTGTACTTCCACATCAGCCGGGAGCGCCAGAACCTGGACCGCTGCCGTACCCAGTGCAAGCTGGTGCAGGATATGGAGGCCCGCTGGGACGAGCTGGCGGCAATCGCGGCAAAGTATCGGTAACGCCCCGCCTGCGGCGGCGTCATGGAGCCGGTGGGCGTGTGGGTCCGCAGGGACGGCAAGTGGGTTCTGATCCACCGCTGCCACCAGTGCGGCGTATTCCGCTCCAACCGGGCGGCAGCGGACGACGACCCTCTGGGGCCATGAGCCCGGCAGCCCTTCCCGCTGGAGCACATGGAGCGGATGATGGGCCGGGGAGAGGAGAACTGAATGCGCGAAAACGCCCTGTCCTTCCAACGAAGGACAGGGCGTTTTTTGACCCTTAGTATCTCCCGCCAATCAGTTTGCGCAGCCACAGGCAGTCATCCCTGCCCACGATCCTGCACAGATACCACAAACCGCCCAGCAGCAGCAGGTAGCACCCGCCTGCCCAAAGTACGCCGTCCAGCAGAGACGCCATACAGCCGGCCGCTATCGTACAGGCCGCGGCCAGCGCCGTCTTTCCCAGCGCAGGCCGGATGCCTGACACCCGGATCAGCCGCCGCAGGCTCAGGGCGAAGTTGATCAGGTGGGTTACGGCAAAGCTGACGGTATAGCCGTCCAGGCCCAGCCTTGGCAGCAGATACCACAGAAACACCACGTCCAGGAAGGACGTCAGCGTATTGTACCGCGCGTTGGCGTTCTGCTGTCCCAGGCCCTTGCACATGGCGTCCACCAGGGCGTCCATATAGAGCATCGGCACAAACACGGCGTAGAGCCGCAGGAAGGCGCCCACCTGCCGGCTCTGATAGAGCAGCTCGCCCAGCATGTCCGCCAGCGCGTACAGCATCCCGCCAGCGCACAGCCCGAAGAGCAGCGCCGCCCGCAGGCCCTGCTTGGCAAGGTACTGCACCCGGTTCCTGCTGCCGCAGGCCGTGCACCGGGAGAACTCCGGCACCAGCAGCTCCGCCAGGGAGAACAGGATGGCTGCCGGGAACATCAGTACGGGGAACACCATGCCGCGGATCATGCCGTAATCTGCCATTGCGTTGACAGTCCCGGCGAACAGCGCCAGCTGCCGGGGGATGATCAGGTCCTCAATGGTATTCAGTCCGGACCGCAGCGTGTCGGCCAGGGCCAGCGGCAGGGATACCTGGAAAATGCGGCGGTAGGGAGGCCGTGCGCGGCCCCGCCCTCCGGTTCTGGGCCGCAGTGCGAGCAGCAGGAGAAAGCCCAGCGCGTCCGCCGCGCAGCAGCCCGCCGCTACGGCGAGGGCGGACTGGCCAGAGTCCGCCCCCGTCCACCGGGAGAGGAGTGCGAACGTCACGGCGATGGAGCAGCCCTGCTCCAGAAAGCCCACAGCCACGGTGCTGCCCACCCGCTTGACGGCGGTAAAATAGCCGGTCATGACGCCGTGGAGGCACCTGACCGGCAGGAACAGCGCAAAAAGGCGAAGCGCGGCAATCGCCTCGCGTCCGCCGATCCAGACCTCGCACAGCCAGGGCGCGGAGTACCACAGGGCGGCGGCCGCCGCGCCGCCGGACAGCAGGCCGTACTGACAGCATCCGGTCAGGACGCCGGAGAGATTGCCTGCCGTACCTCTGCCCAGCTCTCCAGCGGAGAGATAGGTGGCGCAGGTGCGCACCCCCGCCGAGCCTACGGTAAAGGACAAAGCCGCAACGGAGAGGACCAGCTGCAAAAGGCCGACGCCGGCCGCGCCGATGCGGCCGGAGAGATAGACCTGAAAGCTCATGCCCGCCAGCCGCAGGAGGAAGTTCGCCCCGGTCAGGAGGAGCATGTCGTAAAAGATTTTATTGCCTTTTCTCATTTTTTCACCCCCATACATGTATATGGGGGCAGGCGGCGAACATGCGGATGTTTCCCCGCCGCCGGACAATAGGCAGGTTTTACTGGCTTGGCCCTTCCGGTTTCGGCCCCTGGCTTTGCCGGAGGCCCCTCAGGATGAAAAGGGCGGCCATCAGAACCAGCGGGAATACGCAGCCCGCGAGCATTCCTCTTTGCAGATTGTCGCCCGTGCGCTGGGAGACGCCGCCGACCAGCCCGGGCCCGAAGGCGCCGCCCAGGTCGCCTGCCATAGCCAGCAGGGCGAACATCGCTGTCCCTCCGGCGGGAATCCGTCCCGAGCAGATGCTGATCGTTCCCGGCCAAAGAATTCCCACCGAAAAACCGCACAGGATGCAGCCGGCCAGGCCGACAGCCGGCGCGTCCGACAGGGAGGCCGCCAGGTAGCAGAGCAGGCAGAGGAGGCCCGATCCCTGCATGTATTTCATCAGGTCCAGCCTGTCGCCGTACTTTCCGTATATCATGCGGCTGACGCCCATTGTCACCGCGAACATGCAGGGCCCCGCCAGGTCGCCCGCCGCCTTGGACAGCCCGAGAGCCGACTCGGCGTAGGCGGAGGCCCACTGCGCCATGGACAGCTCCGAAGCGCCCGCGCAAACCATCAGGATGAGCGCGATCCAGAACATCGGCATGTGCAGCAGGCCGCCGATGCCTGTCCCCCTGCCGCTGTCCGCCGGGTGTGCCATTGGGCACACGGCGAAGTTGCAGACGTTGTAAAGAGGAACGACCGCCCAGATGCAGGCCAGTATTTTCCAGCTGCCGATGCCAAAAACCGCGAAAAAGAGCGTGGACAGCAGGATGACGCCTACCGTACCCCAGCAGTAGAAGGAGTGCAGAAGGCTCATGGCGGCCTCCTTGTGTTCGAAGGGGCACGCCTCCACGATGGGGCTGCCCAGCACCTCGATTAGGCCGCTGCCGACGGCATAAATGACGGCGCTCAGGAGGATGCCGGTAAACGGGTCGGGCAGGAGCTCCGGCAAAAAGGCGAGCCCCACCAGCCCGGCGGCGGAGCACACCTCCGAGGCCACGGCGCATCTGCGGTATCCGATACGATCCGCGAAGCGGGCGCATAAAACGTCGATGATCAGCTGCGTGACGAAGAACGTCCCGGGAATCAGGGCGATTTTTCCCAGGGGGATGTTGTAATCCGTATGAAATTTCAGAAACAGCAGCGGCGCGAAATTTGCCGTGATCGCCTGCGTGACAAAGCCCAGATAGCAGGCCAGCAGCGTCTTCCTGTAGTTTTGGACCATGTTGGTTTCCACCTCAAGCCATAGGATATGATGGATTGTACCACAGGGTGACTGGATAGCAATACACGATCTTGCATTTTTATTGTGGGATATTGCCTCCGGCGGCTGCGCGAAAAAATTTTCCTCCACCTGTTGACAACCCGCCGAAAACGCCGTATAATGCAACTGTGCCGTAAGGCGCTACAAGTTAATACCTTATCAAGAGTGGCGGAGGGAACGGCCCGATGAAGCCACGGCAACCTGCCTCCGGCAAGGTGCCAATTCCGGCGGTCAGCGCAAGATGAGGAAAGTACGCTCTCAAAGCACGCCGCCAGGCGTGCTTTTTCTCGTTTTGCACACATCAAACGACAAGAAAGGACAAAAAACATGGCAAACCGTATTTTCACTTCCGAGTCCGTTACTGAAGGACATCCCGACAAGGTCTGCGACCAGATCTCCGACGCCGTCCTGGACGCCATCCTGGCCCAGGACCCCAACGGCCGGGTGGCCTGTGAGACGGTCACCACCACCGGCATGGTGACGGTCATGGGCGAGATCTCCACCCACTGCTACGTGGACATCCCCCACATCGTCCGCCGTACCGTGGACAAGATCGGCTATAACGATCCCGCCTACGGCTTCGACGCCCGCTCCTGCGCGGTGCTGACATCCATCGACGAGCAGAGCGGCGACATCGCCATGGGCGTGGACGGCGAGAACGATGAGACGATCGGCGCCGGCGACCAGGGCATGATGTTCGGCTACGCCTGCGACGAAACCCCCGAGCTGATGCCCGCTTCCATCGCCCTGGCCCACGGCCTGTGCCGCCGCCTGGCGGCGGTGCGCAAGAGCGGCGAGCTGACCTGGCTCCGTCCTGACGGAAAGAGCCAGGTCACCGTGGAGTATGACACCAGCGGTAAGGTCCTCCGCTGCCCCGCTATCGTGGTTTCCACCCAGCATGATCCCGACGTCTCCATCAAGGATCTTCGGGAGGCCGTTGTGGAGACGGTGGTGAAGCCCGTCATCCCCGCCCAGTACATCGACAAAGATACCAGGTTCTTCATCAACCCCACCGGCCGTTTTGTCATCGGCGGCCCCGTGGGCGACAGCGGCCTCACCGGCCGGAAGATCATCGTGGATACCTACGGCGGCGCGGCCAGCCACGGCGGCGGCTGCTTCTCCGGCAAGGACCCCACTAAGGTGGACCGCTCCGCCGCCTATATGGCCCGGTACGCAGCCAAGAACATCGTGGCCGCCGGACTGGCCCGCCGCTGCCACATCGAGCTGGCCTACGCCATCGGCGTCAGCGAGCCGGTTTCCGTCCTGGTGGACAGCCAGGGTACCGGCGTTGTTTCCGACGAGCGGCTGAGCGAGATCGTCCGGGCCAGCTTCGACCTGCGTCCCGGCAAGATCATCTCCTATCTGGATCTCCGCCGCCCCATCTACGAGCAGACCGCCGCCTACGGCCACTTCGGCCGCACGGACGTGGACCTGCCATGGGAGCGTCTGGACATGGTGGAGGCGCTGAAGGCGGCGAAGTAGCTGAATCTGCGGCAGAATGCGTTTTGGAGGCTGAAACGATATGAATGAGCTGATTGCAAATTTGGCGGAGAAGCTTGGGGTAACGCCCAAGGCGCTGATCATTACCGTGATCTTTTTCGTGGCGGCGTTTGCCGTTTTGTGGATTAAGATGACTCTGGATGAAAAAAAGGGCGTCGACAGCAAGGAGAAGGAAGAGATCCGCAAGATCGTCGGCAACCTGGTCCCTGACGGCGTACAGTACACCGCCGCCTATGCCCACAGCACTGAGTATCAGGGACGAATCCGGTACTATCACTACTATGCCGTCGGCTTCCGCGCCGACCAGCCGGACCACATCTGGGTCATCCCCATCGGCGTGGAGGGGGACCGGATCGTCTACACCGAGCCTGTCCGCGCCAGCGCGGAGAACCTGGAGTACGTGGGCGGCAACTCCAGCCTGCTGCTGCTGAAATTCCCCGGAAAGCGGAACAACTGTATCCAGCTCTCCGTGAGTGCCAGCAACACCAGGCTGGGCAAGGAATGCCGCGTCAATATCCAGCAGCCTGAGGAGTCCAAGGCATTCGACAGCTTCGCGGAAGCCTTCCAGACCCAGGTGAACGCGGCCCTGGGCGTGGACAAAAAGGGCCGCGCCCTGCGGGCGTGAGAGGAGGAAATATCACATGAAGTTCAAGTACATCCTGGGCGGCATCAACTGGGGCGTCATTCTCCTGGTCCTTTTCGGCGGCATGATGCTGTTCCAGTCCATCCCGGAGGACATAATCGCCCTGAAGCCCGCCATCAGTTTCGAGGACATGCTGGAAGAGGGGACCGAGGTGAAGGCCGGCGCCCATGTGTCCGGCAAGGTTCCGTACGTATTCGACGCCTTCGCCTCCGAGGAGACGTATACCCGGTACAACGACGGCTCCCGCAGCGGCGGCAAGGCGTCCGGGGCGTATTACCTGGTTCCCACGGCGGAAGCCTTTATCGCCATAAAGGGCCGTCAGGCGGATGTGGCGGTTCTGGACGACCTGATTGAGGAAACCTGGGTTTATATGATGACCGGCGAGGAGCCCGCGGCGGAATTCTCCATGGAGGGCAAGACGGAGGCGCTGGAGCCCCAGCTGGCGGGCTATTTCCGGGACTATCTGCGGGATGAGCTGGAGGTATCTGACGAGGTCATCGAATCCCTGGGCGACCCATTGGTGGTCCGTACGGTGAACTTCACCGCCGGCTGGGTTATGACGGCCATCGGTCTGGTGCTGGTGCTGCTGGGCGCGCTGCTTTTCCGCCGCGGCTACCGGATCGCCAGGTACGGCTCCGGCCTGAGCCGGGCGGAGGACCTGCCGGATGTGCCAGTGCATAACGCCGCCCGTCCCTTTGACGGCGCGGACGATTGATTCGCGTTTTGGAAAAGGACCGGGGCCCCGCTCGCGGGGGCCGGTCCTTTTTGACAGGAACAGATATGCGGCCCGGATTCTCGGCAAGAGAATCCGGGCCGCAACTTATTCACTCATCTGCCTGTGCCAAATGCCGCCATGGCAGCAGATATATTGCTTACAGCAGCATCGGCGAAGCATGGCGAGGGACTTCTCCGCCTCGTCCAGGTCCAGGCAGAACCCAGGATTGGCGACCGCCAGATCCGTCCCCTCCCGCACGGCGGCGTCTCCGGTCACACAGAAGCTGCCGTCCAAGGCGCGGATGGACAGGTGCCCGGGCGTATGCCCCGGCGTAAGCAGAATCTCACAGCCGCCGCCCCAGTCAAACATGTCCCCATGCTGAAGCGTCCGGTCAACGGCAACGGGCTCCAGGCTTCTCAGCCGGCTGCAGAACCGCTCTCCCCACGCCTTCTGGTCATCCGGAAGCTTGCTTTGCAGCGCCTCCGCCTGCAGCAGGCGGAGATTCTTCCGCTTTCCAGAGATATAGGGCGCTTCCAGGGCGGACGCGAGGACCTGGGCGGCGGGATATTTCCGCTTCTACGCGGCGGCGGAGCCCATGTGGTCATCGTCCTGATGGGTCAGGACCAGCTTGGTGATCGTCTCAGGAGCTGTGCCTCTGCCGCGAATCTGTTCCTCCAAAAGCGCCAGGGAACCGGGGTAGCCGCAGTCAACCAGGACAATATCCTCTTTCCCAAAGAGCAGGACCGGAAAAAGGGTCTGCTCCGCGCCGTCAAATGCGTACTGCAGCCGCAAAATCTGATAGGCGTCTTTCATGGTTCCGCCTTACGCCTCCGCCCCGTTTACCCGTGCCTCGTTCTCCAGATCCTCCGGCTCCTTGGGAATGATGATGTTCAGGATAATCGCCAGCACCGCCGCCGGGACGATGCCGGAGCCGCCGAAGATCAGCTGCACCGCCTGGGGCAGGCCGGACAGCGCGTTAGCGGTGGCCCCCAGGCCGAAGCCCAGGCCCATGGCGATGGACACGATGGTGACCACCCGGTTGGTGATGCCGTACTTGGTCAGCAGCTTGATGCCGGACACGGCGATGGAGGCGAACATCATCACCGCCGCGCCGCCTAGGACGCTCTGGGGCATGATGGAGATCACCGCCGCCAGCTTGGGGCTCAGCCCCGCCAGCACCAGGAACACCGCTCCGCAGGTCAGGGCCATCCGGTTGACCACCTTGGTCATGGTCACCAGTCCCACGTTCTGGGAGAAGGACGTGGTGGGCAGGGAGGAGAACAGGGAGGAGATCACGGAGCCCACGCCGTCGCAGATCACGCCGCCGCTGAGCTCCTTGGCGGTGGCCTCCCGGCCCATGCCGCCTTCGATGCACCCGGAGATATCGCCGATCGTCTCCACGGCGGTGACCAGGAACATGATCAGAATGGAGAGAATGGCGTGGAGGTCAAATACCGGCTTTACCGGCAGGAGCTTGGGAATGGAGAACCATCCGGCATCCCCGATCTTGGACCAGTTGACATACCAGGAAGCGGTAAAGGCGGTGCCCTCCGCATCCACCAGCTCGTGGGGCATCACCAGGCCCATGATGGAGGCCGCGACGTAGCCTGCAATGATTCCGCAGAGGATACAGGAAATGGAGGTAATCCCCTTTGTAAAATGCTTGAGCCCCACGATCACCGCCAGCACCAGCAATCCCAGCAGCAGGTTGGGCACGGAGCCGAAGTCCTTGGCCCCGCTGCCTCCGGCGAAGGAGTTGACGCCCACGCTGATGAGGCTCAGGCCGATGGCCAGCACCACGCTGCCGGTGACCACCGGTGGGAAGAACTTCCGAAGGGGCTTGATGAAAAAGCCCAGCGCCGCCTCGCACAGGCCGCCAACGATTCCCGCGCCGATGATGGCGCCGTAGGACAGCAGGCCGCCGCCCAGCGCCGCGTTGGCGGCCACGCCCTTCATGACGCCCAGGAATCCGGAGCTGGTGCCCATGATCACCGGCACCTGTCCGCCTACGGGCCCGATGGACCACAGCTGGATGAGGGTAATGACGCCTGCCGCCAGCATGGCGTTCTGCAGCAGGGTGACGTAAATATCCGGGTGCTCGCTGGTGATGCCGCAGATGCCGCAGATGATCATCAGCGGCGTCAGATTGCCCACGAACATGGCCAGCACGTGCTGCATCCCCAGGGGGATGGCCTGCCGCAGGGGAATCCGGCCGTGGAACTCATAGGGGCTGGTGTACTCCTGCGTCCGGCTGGTTCCTGCTCTCTTTTCGCTCTTTCTCATAGTGTAGTTACCTCCTGTTTTGATGCGCTGCCGCCGGCGGCGGCAGGCTGGGGGCGCAATACTGTCATTATATCAAATTTCCCTTGTGGAAACTATGCACGTTTCCTCTAATTTTTCCCTGGGGTTTTGTCTGATTTCACCGTCTGTCGCTTTTCTTTGTGGGATTTTACACGAACACGCCGTCCTCCGGCAAAAAAGAAGTTGACAGCGCAACTTTTGTGGTGTATGATGCGGAAGTTGAATCTTCAACTTTCTGTGTTTGAAAAGGAGGCGCTTGGATGCTGGAGCGTTTTGAACGCTTTTCCCTGGCGATTTTCGAAATCTCCCGGTGCTGGCATAAGCTGGCGGCGGCGGAGCTGGCCCCATACGGGCTGAAGGGCGCGCACGCGATTTATCTTACGATGATGTACCGCTGCGGGGAGGGTATCACCGCGCCGCAGCTCTGCGAGATGTGCGGCAGGGACAAATCCGACGTCTCCCGGGCTGTCGCCATGCTGCAGGAGAAGGGCTTTGTTACCAAGGAGGGCGTCAATCAGAGCCTCTACCGGGGCCTGCTGAAGCTCACAGGACAAGGCCGGGACGCGGCGGAGCAGATCGGCAGGCGGGCAAGCCTGGCGGTGGAGCTGGCCGGAAAGGATCTCGACGAGGAGGAAAGAACATGTTTCTACAAAGCGCTGGAGTCCATTGCCGCGCACCTGCGGACCATCAGCAAGGAGGGGCTTCCTCCGCAATGAACCCGCTTATGAAATGCTGGTGCAGGTGCTTTCAGCTGGCCTTCCGGCTGGCCATGCCCCTGATGCCCTACCGGGAGCCGGAGCGGTTTGAGAGCATCCAATCCCTGCCGCCGCTGTTGGAGCGGCTGGGGATTCGCTCTATTTTGCTGGTGACGGACCGGCCCCTTCGGGAGGCGGGGGTCACCCGGCCTCTGGAGGAGCTCCTGGAGCGGTCCGGCATCCGCTGCGCGGTCTACGACGGCACCCGGGCCAACCCCACCGTCCGGAACGTGGAGGAGGCGAGGGAGCGGTATCTGGCGGAGGACTGCCAGGGGCTGATCGCCTTCGGCGGCGGGTCGTCCATGGACTGCGCCAAGGCGGTGGGGGCCCGTATTGTCTATCCCGGGCGGAGTGTCAACCAGATGAAGGGCCTGCTGCGTGTACTGCGCCGCCTGCCGCCCCTGATTGCCATTCCCACCACTGCGGGAACCGGCAGCGAGGTGACGGTAACCGCCGTCATCACCGACAGCGACCGGAAGCATAAGTATACCATGAACAATTTCACCATGATCCCCCGCTGGGCGGTGCTGGACCCTGCGGTGACCCGGACCCTGCCTCCCGCCCTCACGGCCGCTACGGGCATGGATGCCCTGACCCACGCGGTGGAGGCGTACATCGGCGGTTCCACCACCAGGGAAACCCGGCGGCTGGCCCTCCAGGCGGTGCGGCTGGTCTTTGCCAATATTGAGGCCGCCTGCCGGGACGGAGAGGACCTGGAGGCCAGAAAAAATATGCTTTATGCCGCCCATATCGCGGGCATCGCCTTCTCCAAATCCTACGTGGGCTATATCCACGCGGTGGCCCACTCCCTGGGCGGCGAGTACAACACGCCCCACGGACTGGCCAACGCCGTGCTGCTGCCCATCGGACTGGAGCTGTACGGGCCCTGTGTCTGCCGGAAGCTGTGGGAGCTTGGCCGGAGCGCGGGGGTAACGGCAGAGACGGACTCCCGGGAGGCGGGCGCAGAGGCGTTTATCGCCGCCATCCGGGGGCTGAACCGGCGGCTGGGCATTCCGGAGCGTCTGCCGGAGATTCGTCGGGAGGACATCCCGGTCATGGCCGGCCATGCCGCCCGGGAGGCAAACCCGCTCTACCCGGTGCCCCGGCTGATGAGTGCCCGGGAGCTGGAACAGTTTTATGAACGGGCGGCGGATGGAGGGACGCGGTCATGAATATTCAAGAGATTGTAGAACGCCAGCGCCGGTTTTTCCGCACCGGCGCGACGCTGCCGGTGTCCTTCCGGCTGGCGATGCTGAAAAAGCTGCGGGACGCGGTGGACCGCTATGAGGAGGAGATCGGGGCGGCCCTGGCCGCCGACCTGGGCAAGAGCGGCTATGAGAGCTTCATGTGCGAGACGGGCCTTGTCCAGGGGGAGATCAGCTGGATGCTCCGCCATACCGGCCGTCTGGCAAAGGAGCATACCGTTCCTACGCCTCTGGCCCAGTTTGCCGCCCGGAGCTTCCGGAAATTTTCCCCCTATGGCAATGTCCTGATTATGAGCCCCTGGAACTATCCGCTGCTGCTGACCCTGGACCCGCTGGCCGACGCCATCGCGGCGGGGAATACCGCCGTGGTGAAGCCCAGCGCCTACGCCCCCGCCACCAGCGCCCTGCTGGCGAAGATGGTCGGGGAGCTCTTCCCGCCGGAGTACGTGGCGGTGGTCACCGGCGGCAGGGAGGAGAACGCCGCCCTGCTGGAGGAGAAATTTGACTTCATCTTCTTCACCGGCAGTCAGAGCGTAGGTCGGGAGGTGCTGCGCCACGCGGCGGAGCACCTTACCCCGACGGCGTTGGAGCTGGGGGGCAAGAGCCCCTGCATCGTGGACGAAACCGCCAAGCTGGCCCTGGCCGCCAGGCGGATCGTCTTCGGCAAGTATCTCAACTGCGGGCAGACCTGCGTGGCCCCGGACTACATCCTCTGCCACAGGGACGTGAAGGACCGGCTGGTGGAGCTGATTTGCAAAGAGGTGCGGCGGCAGTACGGGGAGGATCCCCTGCAAAATCCCGACTACGGCAGGATCGTCAATGAGAAGCACTTCAACCGCCTGCTGGGGCTGATCGACCCGGCGAAAACCGTCCTGGGCGGGCAGTCCTCCCCGGACACCCTGCAGATTGCCCCCACCGTTCTGGACGGCGTTACAGAGTCCGACCCGGTGATGGGGGAGGAGATCTTCGGGCCCATCCTGCCGGTGCTCACCTTTGACCGCTTCGAGGAGCTGTACGACAGGCTGTCCGGCGGACCGAAGCCCCTGGCCCTCTACCTGTTCTCCCAGAACCGCCCACGCGTCAAGGAGGCCGCGGCCCGCTTCCAGTTCGGCGGCGGGTGCGTCAACGACGTGGTCATCCACCTGGCGACCAGCGCCATGGGCTTCGGCGGCGTAGGGGAAAGCGGCATGGGGGCCTACCACGGACGGGCGGGTTTCGAGGCGTTTTCCCACTGTAAGAGCGTCGTGGACAAAAAGACCTGGATGGATCTGCCCATGCGCTACCAGCCCTACCGGAAGAAGCTGTACGGCGGACTGCTGCACATGTTTCTGCGGTAAATAAATTTAAATGTGAGGATTTTTTATGGATCGTACGGTAAAAACCAAAAAGCGTTGGAAAAAGATTGTTCTTGGCACTGCGGCGGCGGTATTGGCGCTGCTGCTGGTTCTGGTGGCCGCGGTATTTGCCGTGTGGCATAACGAGATATTTTCCCTGACCAGCATGACGCTCCTGCGGGAGCGGGACGACGCCCACCTGGACGGCGCGGTCTACTATATGGACGTAAAGGGTGGCTTCTATCTGGATGAGTTCGTGGCCCAGGGCGGCGCCTCCAGCGACGCGGAGCTGATCGCCTTCATCACCGGCAATATCACCAAGGGCCTGATTCCCATGAGCATCAGCGAGTCGGAAATCGCCTGCTCCTCCTTTACCGCCGCCGCGGAGGACGGGGACCGGCTGTTCGCCCGGAATTACGACTTCTCCAAAACCAACACCTGCATCGTCCGCACCCAGGGCCGCCACGCGTCCGTTTCCACGGTGGACCTCCAGTTCCTGGGCCTGGACGTGGACGAGAATGTGGAGGGCCTGGCCGACCGGATTACCTGCCTGGCCGTACCCTACATCCCCCTGGACGGCATCAACGACGCGGGGGTGGCCTGCGGGATTTACATGACCTACCAGGGCGGCGATTCCGTGCCGACAGACCAGAATACCGATAAGCCCGATTTAACGTCCACCACGCTTCTGCGGCTGATTCTGGATTACGCGGATAACGTGGAGGAGGCGGTGGATATCGCGTCCTCCTACGACCTCCACGACTCGGCGAAGACCTCCTATCACTATATGGTGGCTGACGCCAGCGGCAGGAGCGCGGTGCTGGAGTGGGTCGGCGAAACGGACGAAACGGATACCGACGGCGGCAGGCGGGAGCTGGTGGTGACCTACAACGATGCCGACAGCCATATCGGCGAGGCCGAAGCCGCCAGCGGCTTCCAGTGGGTCACCAACTTCATCATCCAGCCCGGCTACTACGCGTCGGACGAGCAGAAGAAGGGCTATGACCGCTACCAGCGTATCGGCGAGGAGCTGGTTCGGGCGAACGGCGTAGTGGCCGATGAGCAGGCGGCCATGGATATTCTCGCCATTGTGGGCCGGAGAAGCTGGGACAACGACGATGGAAACGGCTGCACCGTACACAGCGCGGTCTATAACCTGACGGACCGGTCCGTGCTGTGGGTCCCCAATGAGCATTACGGGGAGAAGGGCGCGGCGTACCGCTTTACGCTGGACCGGTAGGCGTCCGGCGGAGTGGGTTTTGATGCCTGCGCACCGCTGCCTGATATGAGCGCCGGTAAACGTTTTTGCATGAGGGGGTTCTTCCTTTTTGAGTGGGATAAACTGCAAATTTTCCTGTTTTTCATCGTTGTACGGTACTTTTTGGAAATATTAAAATATAAAATGTATCGTTTCGCGGAAATTAAAATGTTCGCGAAACGGTACAGACAAAACGGTTTTTTTGGTGTATACTGGATTTGTACAAAAAAAAAAGAAAGGGTGACCCCTCATGCTGAAAAAACTGACCTCCTTATTCCTGTCCCTGCTGTTGTGTCTGTCCCTGCTGCCCGGCCAGGCCCGTGCCGCCGGCGCGCCGGAACCCGCCGCGCCCCCTGTGGCCGTGGAACCGTCGGGCCCGGAGACGCAGGAAGAACCGCCGGTCATGCCCCTGGCGTCGTTGGGGGGAGACATCGTCGAAGGTTTGGACGATGTCCCGGAGTCCTGATTAACCCGGCATTTCCAGCCTCAGGCGTTCCCTCATTTCCTGCCGCACAGTGGCAAGGTCGCGCTTGTTCCCATATGCTTTAAATAGATAGAATGCCTGCATATAACAGTCTATGCTCCTTTCGCGATCGCCCAGGAAGAAATAGCACTCCCCCAGGATTGCCATGCAGCCGGGCAGACACGTATGGTAGCCGTTGGCGTTTCC